>CAZTLE010000006.1:0-44727 GCA_964614415.1 uncultured Aureitalea sp.
ATTGTGAAAAGCTTTCGATTATTAGTCTTAGCCGGGTCGTTTTTGTTACATGAACCCTTGTTATCAGCGGCTTTTGCCAAAAGAAAACGGATGGCTTCCGGCCATCCGTCATATAATATTTGTAATCGTATTTTAAGCGTAAAAGACCTTGTATTAGTCTTTTAGCAATCCTCTGGAGATTACGATTTTTTGAATTTCGGAAGTTCCCTCATAGATCTGAGTGATCTTGGCATCTCGCATGAGGCGCTCCACGTGGTACTCTTTTACAAATCCATTTCCACCGTGAATCTGAACCGCTTCAACAGTGGTTTCCATGGCTACCTGTGAGGCGTACAATTTGGCCATGGCACCGCTCATATCATAGTTGCTACCCTGATCCTTATCCCAGGCAGCTTTCATTACCAAATGACGTGCTGCTGAGATCTGGGTGTGCATATCAGCCAATTTGAAGGCAATAGCTTGGTGGTTACAGATTTCTGTTCCGAAGGCCTTACGCACCTTTGAATACTCACGGGCTAATTCATAGGCGCCCGAAGCGATTCCAAGTGCTTGAGCCGCAATCCCAATACGCCCTCCGCTCAGGGTCTTCATGGCAAATTTAAAACCGAAACCATCTTCTCCGATTCGATTTTCCTTGGGAACTTTTACATCATTAAAGATGAGGGAGTGGGTGTCGCTACCTCGGATACCCAATTTATCTTCCTTAGGGCCTAATTCGAAACCGTCCCAGTCCTTTTCTACAATAAAGGCGTTGATCCCTTTATGACCCTTATCACGATCGGTTTGCGCGATCACGAGGTGATAATCTGCCGAGCCTCCATTGGTAATCCAGTTCTTGGTACCGTTAAGCACATAGTGGTCGCCCATATCGATGGCCGTAGTGCGTTGTGAAGTCGCATCACTACCTGCTTCCGGCTCACTTAGACAAAAGGCGCCAATAGATTCGCCGGTGGCCAGTTTGGTTAAATATTTTTGTTTTTGCTCTTCGCTACCGTAGGTTTCAAGCCCCCAGCAAACCAGGGAATTGTTCACGGAAACAATTACGGAGCAGGACGCATCAATCTTGCTCAACTCTTCCATGGCCAATACATAGGACACAGTGTCCATTCCGCCGCCGCCGTATTTAGGATCCACCATCATTCCCAGGAATCCAAGTTCCCCCATTTTTCGGACCTGTTCGGTAGGAAACTGTTGTGCGTTATCCCGTTCTATAACGCCGGGTAGCAGTTCGGTTTTGGCGAAATCACGAGCCGCCTGCTGAATCATTAAATGCTCTTCTGAAAGGTTGAAATCCATACGATTGAATGGTTTTATGAAAACGTTTTCGTTTCGGTGTGCAAAGATACTGCTTCTGAGGTAAATCTCAAATCTCAAGCACTAAATTCCAAAGGGCAATTACCTGGATATTTGGATGCTTAGATGTTGGCTTCTGTGTTGTGGGTTACAGGTTGCAGGTTTCAAGTTGTGGGTTGGTGAAATCTATGAGCTTTGGAATTTGAAGTTTAGGATTTGGAATTTATTTGCGATTTGGAATTTCCCTGCCATGGGTCGTACATTAGAATCCGAAATCCATACATCTTGAAATGACTTCCCATAAATCCGGATACCATGTACTGGGCGTTATGAGCGGGACATCCCTGGACGGGATCGACCTGGCGGAAGTGTTTTTCAACATTTCCGGGGATGGACAATGGGCGTTCGAGCTTGGCCATACCGAAACTGTACCCTATTCCGAACAGTGGAAACGTAGATTGCGTGAAGCGGTTTCCTATGCAAAACCTGACCTCGAACAGCTCGATGACGATTATACTGAGTTGCTGTCAAACATCATTTCAGAGTTTTTGCAGCAGAACGAAATTTCCGAACTGGATGCCGTCTGTTCGCATGGTCATACCATTCTTCACGAGCCTCACAACGGAGTAACGCTGCAGATAGGAAATCAACCGCAACTGGCTCAACAGATTGGTCAGATGGTAGTTTGCGACTTTCGGGTGCAGGACGTAACGTTCGGTGGGCAAGGGGCACCACTGGTCCCTATTGGTGATCGGTTGTTGTTTGGGAGTTACGATTATTGCCTTAATCTTGGTGGTTTTGCCAACGTATCCTTTGAGAAAACCGGAGATCGCATTGCCTACGATGTTTGCCCGGTAAATATTGTTCTCAACCGATACGCGGAGAAGCTGGGAATGGCCTACGACGATGGAGGTGCAACAGCGGCTTCGGCAACTGTGGATGAATCCTTGTTGGATCGATTGAACCACTTGCCGTATTACGCGCAGGACCCACCTAAATCTCTGGGACTGGAATGGGTGGTAACTCATATTTTTCCTATGTTGGAAGATGCCGGGCTTTCTCCGGATGTTGTCCTGGCCACTTTTACGCGGCATGTTGCTATTCAATTGTCCAATCAGTTTGACAATAAATCTTCCGTTCTTATTACCGGCGGAGGTGCATACAATAATTACCTTATCGAACAACTTTCCGGGCTCTGCGAAATTCAGATAGAAATACCCGCTCCGAAATTAATAGAATACAAAGAAGCCCTCATTTTTGCCTTACTTGGGGTGCTGCGGTTGCGAGGAGAAGTAAATTGTTTGGCCAGTGTTACCGGCGCCAACAGGGATCATTCTTCGGGCGTGATCTTTCAACCTTAATTTGCGTGGGAATTGATTGTCGCGAAGACAAGTTTTTTATCTTTGCGCCAAATTAAAATCCTCCATGAAAGAACTTCTTAAAAAGTACGAAAATACCGAGCCGGAAATTGTGTTTCATTGGAATGATCCGGAAACCGAAGCCGAAGGTTGGACCGTTATCAATTCATTGCGCGGAGGCGCCGCAGGAGGAGGAACTCGAATGCGCAACGGACTTGATCGTAACGAAGTGCTATCCCTGGCAAAGACCATGGAAGTAAAGTTCACAGTATCCGGTCCGCCGATTGGAGGTGCGAAATCCGGAATTAATTTCGATCCCCGGGATCCCAGGAAAAAAGGAGTGTTGGAACGCTGGTACAAGGCAGTGTCTCCATTGCTAAAGGCCTACTATGGGACCGGAGGTGATCTCAATGTAGACGAGATCCACGAGGTAATTCCTATCACTGAGGAAAGTGGTGTTTGGCATCCACAGGAAGGGGTTTTTAACGGCCATTTTGTTCCTACGGAGGCTGATAAGATCAACCGTATCGGTCAATTACGTCATGGAGTGATCAAGGTGCTTGATAATCCAAAGTATTCTCCGGACATCACACAAAAATACACGGTGGCCGATATGATTACAGGGTTCGGTGTGGCCGAAGCTGTACGTCACTACTATGAAATTTACAATGGCGCTGTGGCCGGAAAACGGGCTATTATCCAGGGATTTGGGAATGTTGGTTCTGCAGCGGCCTACTACCTTGCCCAAATGGGTGTTCGTGTGGTAGGCATCATAGATCGCGTAGGCGGGGTTATAAATGAGGACGGATTTTCCTTTGAAGAGATACGCAATTTGTTTTTAGAGAAGGATGGAAATTCGTTGGTAGCCAAGAACATGATCCCGTTCGAAGAAATGAATGAACGTATATGGAGCCTGGAAACCGAGATATTTGCGCCTTGTGCAGCGTCAAGACTCATTACCAAAGATCAAATTGCCACAATGATCGATACCGGTTTGGAGGTTATCAGTTGTGGTGCCAATGTTCCTTTTGCGGATTCCGAGATCTTCTTCGGACCCATTATGGAGTTTACCGATGAGCGGGTGAGTCTTATACCTGACTTCATTAGTAATTGTGGTATGGCGCGTGTTTTTGCCTACTTCATGGAGCGTCGGGTACAGATGACTGACGAAGCAATTTTCAACGATACGTCGATTACAATCCGAAATGCGATCCGAAATACCTTCGATCATAATAGTACAAAAAAGAACATTAGCAAGACGGCTTTTGAAATTGCTCTTAAGCAATTAATCTAAAAATCAGGCAGTTATAACTTCTTTTGGAGTTTTAGTGAAGAATGAACAGGAGATCCTGCCAATCGGCAGGATTTTTTTGTGGATTTTGCATTAATTATTCTATTTTTAGAATTCTGAAATTCACAACTATCTAATCAGCCATTTATGGAGTCAATTATCATCCTCATCTTCGCCATTGGTTATCTATCCATTACACTGGAACATCCACTTCGATTAGACAAAACAGTACCCGCCCTTATCATGGCGGCTTTAATTTGGGCTGTTTTGGCAATCGGTTTTCACGCCGATTGGTTTAGTGTAATAGATACCCATGAGCATGTGTACAACTACCTCACGGGTGGCGAAGAGGCTGAGCATGGTTTTGAGAATACACTCCTGCATCATTTAGGTAAGACCGCCGAAATACTGGTGTTCCTGATAGGTGCGATGACGATAGTGGAGATCATCGATCTGCACCGTGGATTTGAGGTCCTGAAGAGTGCTGTAAAGACGAACAGCAAGCGAAAGTTGTTATGGATCATTGGAATACTTGCATTTATTCTTTCTGCAATTATTGACAACCTTACGGCTACAATCGTACTGGTTACGCTGTTGAGAAAGCTTATTCCGGACAAGAAAACCCGTTTATGGTACGCGGCCATGGTTGTAATCGCAGCTAACGCCGGAGGTGCATGGTCACCGATCGGAGACGTAACGACCACGATGCTGTGGATAGCCGATAAGGTTACAGCGCTTGGATTGATCAAATATGTTGTACTTCCATCCATTGCTTGTTTTATAGTTCCGTTTGTGGCGGCAAGTTATCTAAAGCCGTTCCGGGGCAATGTAAATGTTGAGATTGACGAAACGGACGATGTTGCGGAAGCTAAGAAGCTTTTGAGCAGTAAGACAATGTTGTTCCTTGGATTGGGAATGATCGTGTCCGTACCGATCTTCAAAACGGTTACACATTTACCACCATATGTCGGGATGATGCTCGCACTGGGAGTGGTTTGGCTCGTCTCCGAGTATATCCACCCGGAGGAAGATTTTAGTCAGGAGCGGCGCCACTTATACTCAGCACATAAAGCACTTTCACGTATTGAAATATCCAGTATCCTTTTCTTCCTTGGAATTCTTATGGCCGTTGCCGGACTCGAAAGCCTGGTGTATGGAGTAGTTAACAATGAGGAAGTGGGAACATTGAGGTATTTGGCTGAAGTACTACAACAAGCCATACCGAATCAGGATATTGTAGTAATGCTTCTGGGGGTATTGTCTGCCATAATAGACAATGTACCGCTGGTTGCTGCCTCCATGGGTATGTATGATTCTCCAACGGATTCGGCACTATGGCATTTTATAGCCTACTCTGCCGGAACTGGAGGAAGTATGCTCATCATTGGATCTGCTGCCGGGGTAGCTGCCATGGGAATGGAGAAGATCGACTTCATCTGGTACCTGCGCAAGGTAGCCTGGTTGGCCTTTATTGGATTCCTGGCCGGTGCCTTTGTTTTCCTTGGATTCAAAAGCATGTTATTCTAGACGTCACAATTTCTACTGGGGTTCGTCGTTATTCATGTAAACCAAACTATAGCTATGCTTAACTTCTTTTTGCAGGAGGGTGCAGAAGAGGCCGTTCAGGATTTGGAACCGGTCGTCGAAGAAAAGACACTCTCCATCATGGAATTACTCATGAACGGTGGTTTAGGGGGGCAAATCATCATCGCCGTTTTATTTGTACTGCTCTTTGTGGCAGTCTACATCTATTTTGAGCGTTCCTTTGCCATTAAGGCAGCGTCACGTATGGATCGCAACTTCATGAATCAGATTCGCGACAATGTGGCTACCGGGAATATTCAAGGGGCAAAATCACTCTGTATTCAGCAAAATAGTCCGGTGTCCCGCCTTACTGAAAAAGGGATCTCGCGTATTGGGAGTCCGTTGGAGGATATCAATACGGCCATTGAGAATGCCGGTCGTTTGGAAGTATACAAACTTGAGAAGAATGTTAGTATTTTGGCTACGATCGCCGGTGCAGCGCCTATGATCGGATTCCTCGGGACGGTCATCGGAATGGTACTGGCGTTTCATCAGTTGGCATCAAGCAGTGGTCAGGCCGAAATGGGAACACTGGCCGAAGGAATATACACGGCCATGACTACAACGGTGGCCGGACTTATTGTAGGTATTATTGCCTACATGGGTTATAACCACCTCGTGGTTCGAACAGATAAGGTGGTGCATCAAATGGAAGCCACTGCGGTTGATTTCCTTGATCTTCTAAACGAGCCTGCCTAATGAATTTGCGCGGACGAAATAAAGTAAGCCCGGAGTTTAGTATGAGCTCAATGACAGATATCGTATTTCTGTTGCTCGTATTCTTCCTGCTCACGTCCCCGGCCATTACGCCGGATGCACTCGATTTGATCCTGCCAAAGGCCAAGGGAAAGTCGACGAACCGGCAAAAGGCATCGGTGAGTATTACCAAGGACGGTGCTTATTATGTGAACAAGGAGCGTGTAAGCGAATACGGTGTGGAAGAAGAGCTTAAGAATGTATTGTCAGGTCAGGAAGACCCCACTATAATTCTTCGAGCCGAAGAAGGTGTGCCTATCGAAGATGCAGTCTTCGTTATGGATATAGCGAACAAGAATGACTTTAAAGTAGTACTTGCCGTACGACCGAATTAGTATGGGTTTAATGGATACCAAACATAAGAGGAAGAGCATGCGGATCACTGTGGTGATCCATGTGGCGATCCTTATTTTGTTGTTTTTCTTCGGATTGACATACCTGGATCCACCACTTGAGAGCGGTATCGCCGTGAATTTCGGAACTACCAATCAGGGTAGTGGCAAGGTGCAACCCAGAGAACCTGTAAAATCGGCCCCTAAAAAGACCTCCCCGGAACCTGTTTCTCAACCCAAGACCGAGGTCAAAGAGGACGTGATCACTCAAAACAATGAAGACGCACCTGTGATCAAGAATGAAAAGAAGCAGGTCGAAAAGAAAGAAACACCTAAAAAGACACCAAAAAAAGATCCTCCGAAAAAGGTCGAACCAAAGCCGGATAAATCAACAACCGACGCCCTGTCCAGTCTGATCAACGGACCTAAGAAAGACGGGTCATCCCGAGGCGGAGAAGGTGACGACAACAAGCCCGGAGATAAAGGACGACCGGATGGCGATCCAAACGCCAGTAGTTACTACGGAACCGGCGTTGGGTTGGACGGCGACGGAAACTACCTGCTTGGAGGTCGTAAAGCGCTAAAAAAGCAGATTGAAAAGCAGAATTGCAACAAGGCGGGGAAAGTAGTGGTTAGCATTGAGGTAGATCGTAACGGACGAGTGATTCGAGCCACTCCGGGAGTTCGGGGAACTACGAACAATGATCCGTGTCTGCTGGAACCCGCAAAAAAGGCTGCTTTGGCTACGCGCTTTAACCCTGACAACAACGCTCCTGCCAAACAAATAGGGAAGATTATCTACAACTTCAAGCTTTCTCAGTAGCATTGGTCTTACATTGTGGTTTTTAGGACATTCGGAGTGTGAATCCGGATAGCCAACCTAAGAATTCCATCAACTTTTCAGTACCTTTAGACTTCAAAAAAACACTACTATGAAGACTATTGGTACCCTTATCTTATTATTGACCTTGGTACTGGTTGGATGTAATTCCCCTTCGGAAGAGAATCCCACCAGAGTTATGGAGGAACCCCCTCATGATTATCTCTTCATGCAGCGGGCTTATCCTTTCGGAGAAATTCGCACTGATGCCTACGCAGAGGCCATTCAGTGGAAACGAGATCAGGCAAATCGCAATGCTGCCGGTAATGCCATTTGGGAGTTCACAGGGCCATTGAATATTGGAGGCCGTATCTCGGATGTTGAAATACCCTCAGGTTCAGCACAAACCTATTATGTGGGAGCAGCATCGGGAGGAATTTTTAAAACGACCGATGGGGGAGCGAATTGGAATCCGATCTTCGACGATCAGCAGATGCTTTCCATAGGGGATATGGAAATATCGAGGAACAATAATGACCTGGTATGGGTAGGGACCGGAGAACCCAATGCCGGTGGAGGTTCGCTGGCCTATGATGGTGATGGTGTTTATAAGAGTACGGATGGTGGGACTACATGGGAATCCAAAGGGCTTCCGGAAGTAGGCAGTATCGGAAAGATCGTGATCGATCCCAATGATGATAACACAGTGTTCGTGGGTGCCATGGGCCCTCTCTTCCGAAATGATAATAACCGTGGTGTATACAAAACAACAGACGGTGGTGATACCTGGAATCAGGTCCTTTTCGTGAGTGACTCTACCGGAGTCATCGATATGGCAATCCATCCAACGAATAGTAATGTGGTGTATGCTGCCAGTTGGGAACGCATTCGCCGCCCCGACCGAAGACAATACGGTGGAGAAACTTCAGGCCTGTACCGATCCAATGACGGTGGTGCGACCTGGATCGAAATGACCAATGGCCTGCCTACCAATCCCAACGATAAAGGACGAATTAGTATTGACATATCCAGATCGAATCCAAATGTACTGTACGCGCGTTACGCAAATGCATCCGGCTCCATTCAGGGAGTGTATCGTACCGCAGACGGAGGTAACACCTGGGTTACCGTGAATTCGAGTCAGCTGACGAATGTCGGCTTCCACTGGTGGTTCCGAGGGATCTTTGTGGATCCATCAGATGAGGATATCATCTACAACGTGGACTTTGTGGTCGAGAAGTCCACCGACGGTGGAAATAACTGGTTTACCGCGTTTCCTGGAGTACATGTCGATCAGCACGCCCTGGCGTTTAATGATCAGGTGGCTAGTGAGGTTATATTGGGTAATGACGGAGGGCTGTATGTAAGTTCCGATGACGGTGCTTCTTCCGTAAAAGATCTTACCTTACCCATTACGCAGTTCTATCGTTTCCATGTGGATGCACAGAATGTAAATAAAGTGTACGGTGGCTCTCAGGATAACAGCACGATGAGAACGACCACCGGTGGACTCAGTGACTGGACCATCATCAATGGTGGGGATGGCTTTCAACCGTTGGTTGATCCCAACAATACCAATGTGATCTACGCATTGTCACAATTTGGAGCCTTTGTGAAATCGACAAATGACGGAGCTTCTTTTAATTCTGCACTAAACGGAGTGAATCCGGCTGAGTTTAAGAACTGGGATACTCCGACGCTTATTGATCCCAATGACTCACAAACGCTATACATAGGAACCAATAGAGTATATAAGACGACAGATGCCGCGAACAACTGGTCTGCCATTAGTCCGGACCTAACCAATGGTCCGCCCACCGGTAACCTAATATTTGGTACTGTGACTACTATTGACGTTTCTCCGCTTGATAGCGATATCATATACGCCGGAACCGATGACGGTAATGTATGGGCTACCAACGATGGTGGGTCAAACTGGACTCAGGTTTCAGCTGCATTACCGGTACGATGGGTTACCAAGGTACTGGCATCACGCAGCGATGCGAACACGGTGTATGTTACCCTGTCCGGATACCGTTATGGCGAGGACAACGGACATGTATATAAAAGTACTGATCAAGGAGCCAACTGGACGGATATAGGGACAAGTCTACCGGATATTCCGGTGAACGATATTGTTCAGGACAGCTTCGGAAACCTGTTTTTAGGAACGGACATCGGGGTTATGGCCTCGAATGACGAGGGGGCCAACTGGCAAATACTGGGAGAAAATATGCCTTCGGTGGTTGTAACAGATATGCACATCCATGAAGGTTCGGACTTCCTGTTCGCCGGCACTTATGGTCGTTCAAGTTATAAATTGGATATAAGCACCGATGTACTATCGATACCCGATAATGCCTTGATCAATACTATCGTTATGGCGCCCAATCCGGCTAACGGTTTTACCGAATTATCATTACCCAGCGGACTTCGCAATGTGAATGTGGTTGTATATGATGCGCTTGGCCGTTCGGTAAGTCAGACGGTTATGGACGCCGGAACGCAACGATTGGATCTGGCCGGTTTGACCGGTGGGATTTACTACGTGCGAATTTCCGATGGGAAGAACAGTGTAACCCGTAAGCTCATCATTGGAGGCCGATAATGAAGGATCTGCAGTTTGAAGATAACCCGGAGGTCGCCTTGATCTTCGAAAACTATCCGGATCCGGTTCGAAAGAAAATGCTGGATCTTAGGAACCTGGTCATCGAAACTGCCCGTGAGATTGAGAGTGTCACGCATCTGGAGGAAGCTTTGAAATGGGGGGAGCCGAGTTATCTTACAAAACACGGCAGTACCATTCGTATGGATTGGAAACCCCGATCACCGGATGTCTATGCTATGTATTTTCAATGCACGACCAGACTGGTGGAGACCTTCAGGCGGATGTTCAAAAACACCCTGGAATTTGATAGTAAACGGGCTATTGTATTTAAATTGGAGAACGAGTTTCCCAGGGAGCCCATCAAGCATTGCATCAAAGCGGCACTTACCTATCACAAAGTGAAGCATCTGCCTATGTTGGGAATATGAGCATTAAGAAGAAGCAAAAAATGGTCTGGTTTGTGAAAAGAACCGGCACTGATAACTATAGTTACTGAAATAAACTACTCTGAAACCATATCATGGCTGTTCAATCAGCTACCCATGTATCAGCGTGTGGGGAAAGCGGCCTATAAGGCAGACCTCTCCAACACGTTGCTACTTATGGAATATCTCGACAATCCTGAGACCGCTTTTAAAAGCATTCACGTGGCCGGTACGAATGGAAAGGGATCGGTGAGTCATATGATGGCATCTGTGCTTCAGGAAGCGGGATACAGGGTAGGTTTGTATACATCTCCACATTTAAAGGACTTTAGGGAGCGGATTAAGATTAACGGACAAATGATCCCGAAACGCCAGGTGTCATCATTTGTGGGAAAACACAAGGCGTTTTTCGAGGAGAATCAATTGTCGTTTTTCGAGATGACGGTTGGTTTGGCGTTCGATTATTTCAGAAAAGAGGAAGTGGATATTGCGGTGATTGAAGTGGGGCTGGGCGGCCGATTGGACAGTACCAACGTGATCACCCCCGAAGTGTCCGTAATCACCAGTATTGGCCTGGATCATACCCAGTTTTTAGGCGATACACTGGAGTCCATAGCAAGAGAAAAGGCTGGGATCATAAAAAAACAGGTTCCCGTTGTTATCAGTGAGTCGGCCACCAGAGTGGCGGATGGTGTGTTTCGGGAAATATGCCATGCGCGCATGGCACCGATGATCCTGGCGTTAAAGACCACACTTCCTGATCCGGAGACCGACCTTATGGGGAATTATCAGGTTGAAAATGCGAGAACGGCGCAAGTTGCACTTCGACAACTCCGTAAAGGCGACTGGGAAGTCCCGGAAGAAGTCATCGAAAAGGGTTTAAAGAAGGTGGTTGAAAACACCGATTTGTTGGGCCGCTGGCAGGTTCTACAAACAGAACCGAAAGTGATCTGCGATACCGCTCATAACAAACAGGGACTTACTATTGTGCTTGAGCAACTGACCTCCGAATCTTATAACAACCTACATATTGTCCTGGGCAGTGTGGATGATAAGAACCACAATGATGTACTGTCCTTGTTTCCTAAGGCGGCCACATACTATTTTTGCAAACCGGATATTCCTCGCGGATTGGAAGTTAAGATTCTTTCGGAAAGAGCGAAGGCTCATGGTCTGAAGGGCAGTCGTTATGGATCGGTGCAAAAAGCATATAGTGCGGCGTTGAAAGCTGCCGATTCAGATGATCTTGTCTTTGTGGGAGGAAGCACTTTTGTGGTGGCCGAAGTCATATAAAAAAGGCCAATACCACTGGGCACCGGCCTTTTACATCTAACAATTACTCAATCAATAAACCCGCTCCAAAGGGATTTGAAGCTGGTGAGGTCTTCGGTCCGGTTGGTCAAAGGGTGTTCCGTCCACATGTTTGGCACCCATGAAAAGCATGCCGTTCTTGAAATAGATGAGGTCGTAATCGGATACGATCTGTCCGGCGGCTATGTTGAACATGGGAAAGGACTTTCCAAGAATGTCTTTCTTAGTGCTGATTTCGAAAGGCGCTATGCCTTCAGGTAACGCCGAGTTGAGCATTGCGACGGCTTGCTCATGCAAGGGTGTTACAGCGAATCCTTCGTTCAGTACATAGTCAATATTCCATGCTCCGTTGGCGATTGGGTGTTCTATACCCCAATTCAGTGCTCCTTTAAATTCAAATTCCATGAGAGGTATTTGGCCGTAGTTATCGGCAAATAGTGTAATGGTGCCGACGAACTTGTCGTCATTCAGGAAAGTGAAATGCCGTTTTAAGTATGTGGGTTGAATGGCTCCTGATCCGGTGCGATCTTCGGTGGGTCGTAGCTCAACCGAGATGCTTTTCCAGTTCCCAAGAGCATATTCCTTTACTTCTTTTAATGTTTTGGGTTCCTGTACCATCTGAATGGCTTTTTTGCGCTTGGAGATTGACTTCCGCTGTCCGCTTGCTTCCTGAGCGAATCCCAGGGTGCAGGCTAAGGTCATCATTGTTATCCATGTTTTATTCATTGCTTTACTTTTTGAATTACCATACAAAGTTGATATATTTGTCTAAATAATACTACTAGTCATTTTTATTAATACTAGTATAAAAAAATAGACTATTGAGTACAATAAGGAAAAACAAAGATTTCAATCCCAATGGTTGTCCGGTGACTCACTGTCTTAATAAGATCGGCGGTAAGTGGAAGCCGGTAGTTATACATCTGATACGGAAGGACTGCAATCGTTTTTCTATGCTGCAGCGTGCTATTCCGGAGATAAGTAAACAAATGCTGGTAAATCAGCTTAGAGAGTTGGAAGAAGACGAAATCATCACTCGAACCATATTTGCCGAGGTGCCTCCCCGCGTAGAGTATGCCATGTCCGACTATGGCCAGACCTTAATTCCGGTAATTGACATTATGCAGGACTGGGGAATGAAAGACATGAAGAAGGATTGTTGATCAGGCAAAATATTTTTAATTCTTACTGAAAACCCTGGGAAGAGTTCCCAGGGTTATTGATTTTTTGGGCCTGCCCACCGAAGCGAGCCCCGGCGAGTGCAAGTGGGTCATACCGGATTCGAACCAGTGACTTCTACCCTGTCAAGGTAGCACTCTAAACCAACTGAGTTAATGACCCGTGTTGAGCGATCAAAAATACAAATTTCAGAAAGAAAATGATACGTTACAGGGCCAATTCGTGTTTGGGAGCGGTTCCCTCGTATTCAAACAATCTGGCATAGTCGGTAACGTCTTCTACACCATCAAGGGAGCATAAAAAAGTGACAACAGCACAAAGTCCGTTAAAGAGCATTTCTTTATTGGATGGGTCCAGGGGCTTGTGTGTATTCGGTCCGAACGGAAGTTCATAACCGCACGCCTCAAGGAACACGGCTTCTATGCGCAATAGTTCTTCCGGAGTATAGCCCTGGAATCTGCGTCCCAGTCTTTGATGTACAAGACCTACATAGGTTAATCGAAGAGTTCCCGGACCCTCAGAAAGGTGTTTCCACATGTCCCGATTTCCGAGGATATTTCCAACTGCACATTGTTTGCAACATTCGGGATTCAGTTCATCCGAATGAAATGCGGTGTAAAGTTGTGCCAATGCATGCTCGAGTCGTTGTGGTATTTTCATAGCAGGGCGATTTTTTGCCTCTCTAAGATACGAATTTTGGAGGGGAATAGGAAGTGTTTTTACGAGGAGGTGGGATTGAAGACCCCTGGGCGAGACCGCTGCTGCAAAAAGAATTCATTCCCATTACGCGAGCGCAATGGTGTTTTTTTTATTCCCACTACTTTCGAAAACAAGTTTTCGACGTATTGTAAACAAAAAAATTCCGATGCATTTTGCATCGGAATTCTAATTGATGTGGGCGCGAAGGGATTCGAACCCCTGACCCCTTGGGTGTAAACCAAGTGCTCTGAACCAACTGAGCTACGCGCCCTAATACTTACTTAGGCGGGTGCAAATATAAGGGAGTTTTCAATACCTGCAAACTAATATTCTAAAAAATTAGAGGGCATTTGCCCATTGTTTTCAGGGGATTAATTCCAACGGATCAAATGAGGTCCAGGATACGCTCTAAAGCCATACCCCGGGACGCCTTAATTAGGATAGCGCTGTTCTTTGGAACGTTCGATTTTAGGAATTCTGCCAGGTTTTCGAAGGTTGCGAAACGCGCAATATCAGTTCCCTCAGTTTCCGTTCGTGCAAAGTGTTCACCTATGAGGTACGCCTTACCGAAAGGGTTTTGCTCGAGGTAGTTCACAATATTCTGATGTTCAGCGTCCGCATCAACACCTAGTTCGAACATATCGCCCAGGAACATGATCTTTTGATCTCCTTCGGACTGCGCAAAATTTTCCAAAGCGGCCATCATGCTGGTTGGATTTGCATTATAGGCATCCAGGATGATTTGATTACTTCCCCGGGTAATGAGTTGGGAACGATTGTTATCCGGAATGTAATTTTCAATGGCCTTTTTAATAGCTGGCGCCGGAACTTCAAAGTATGCACCTATGGCGATTGCCGCGGCTGCATTGTGAAAGTTGTAGACTCCAATGAGATTCGTTTCAATGGTCTGATCTTTAAATGCGATGATGAGCTTTCCGGAGGCATTTTTTAATTGTATATGACAGTCTTGAGCTTCATTTCCAAAGGTGTATTGGGTCATGCCCTTGGAATATTGCAATTGCCTGGGATCATTCCCATTTACAAACACCATTTTGTCACGTGCCTTCAGATGACGATACAGTTCGGTTTTCCCTTTGATCACACCTTCAATACCGCCAAACCCTTCAAGATGGGCTTTTCCGAAGTTGGTGATATACCCGTAGTCCGGTAGTGCTATTTCACAAAGAGCGTCTATTTCTTTTTGATGATTGGCGCCCATTTCTACCACCCCCATTTCCGTTTTGGAATTCATGGAGAGCAGGGTAAGAGGTACACCGATATGGTTGTTGAAATTACCTTGAGTGGCTGTTGTTTTGAATTTTTGCGACAGTACGGCGTTAATCAGTTCTTTGGTGGTTGTTTTGCCGTTACTGCCCGTTAGGGATAAGATAGGAATTCCAAGTTCCTGTCGATGGAAAGTGGCCAACTTTTGGAGCGCCTTTAAACTACTCCCGAACAAAATGGTTTCTCCCGTATTTCTGTGGTAACGGATGTCATCAATAACTACCTTAAAGGCGCCTTTCTCAAGCGCCTCATCGGCAAACTTGTTGCCATTAAAATTTTCTCCTTTAAGAGCAAAGAAAAGGCAGTTTTCGGTGATTTTTCGGGTGTCTGTACAAATGCCGCTACTTTGAAGGAAGTAGGAGTGAAGTTCTTTGATTTTCTTCATGTAACTAAAAATACTAAAAAAGCCCTGAGCAATTACAGGGCTTTTTCGTATGTCTGAAACATTTTCTAACTAAACTAGTTTCTTGGACGTTTTCCTTTCTTGGATTTTGAACCAACACGCGACATGGCGCATCGGAAGCCGATGTAATCGGTAGCCATATCCTGTGGGAAATAACGTCGTTGTGCGGGATCTAACCAGTAGTCTCGATCTCTCCACGATCCTCCTTTGTACACACGAACCTGATTATCGATCAATGTGGTTCTGGAGGCTGTTTTATCGTATTGAAGATCTAAATTTCCTGTACTGTCCGCATATACTTTATGACGTGGGGAGTTATACATACGCTTGCTCTCATCGACCTCTTCAGTGTCCTCATCAGAGAAAGACTGATAGTAACGAGTGGAACGCTTATCTCCATCACGATAGTCACGGTTATCACTGCGATCGAAATTCGTTCTCAGATACGTCTCTGCCTCATCGACAGGTACCTGTAGAATTTCACCCGGAAGGTTTCGAGCTACGATCTTACCGTTGCTTAGTGTGTCATATACTATAGAGTCTGCAGTAATCACCTTTACTTTACCGTCTTCACCGATATAGTTCTTGGTGTACACATTACCACGATAGTAGTTAAAGTCGTTGAATTCATCATCAACAATAGGACGGTATACGTCGGCTACCCATTCGGCCACGTTACCTGCCATATCATACAGTCCATAGTCGTTTGGCTCATATGATTTTACTTCAGCTGTGATATCGGCACCATCATCACTCCAACCGGCAATTCCACCGTAATCACCATCACCTTGCTTAAAGTTGGCCAATTGGTCACCACGAGAACGGCGCTTTCCGGAACGGGTGTACTGCCCATCCCATGGATATTTCTTTCTACCGCGATATACGTTATAGCTTCTTAGTCCAATAAGGCCAAGAGCGGCATATTCCCACTCGGCTTCGGTTGGAAGTCGATAATCGGGAAGTAGCAATCCGTCTTTACGTTGTACATAAAGCCCGGTACTGTCCTCATTTCGCTTAAGAAGCGCTTCAGATCGCTTACCACCACGGGTAATTGAGTCACTACCACCGTAAGCTACAGTAGGCGCACTCAAATAAGCGTCAGTACTGAATGTTTGTCCGGCACCAACGTCGTAACGCGCACCACGAGCTGTAAATCCTTCTTCTTCCAGGATTAACTCGTTTACACGATCGGTTCGCCAATTGCTGAATTCCACTGCCTGAACCCAGCTCACACCAACCACGGGATAATCTGCGTAGGCGGGGTGGCGCAGGTAGTTATTGGTCATTACTTCGTTGTAACCCAAACGGTTTCTCCACACGAGGGTATCGGGGACTGCACCGTCATAAATCCTTCTGAAATTTTCGTCACTTGGAGGGAAAACACGCTTTACCCAATCCAAATATTCCAAATACATAAGGTTGGTTACCTCGGTCTCGTCCATGTAAAAGGACTGGACATGCTGCTGATTGGGGGAATTATTCCAGTCGTGCATAGGGTCATCCTGAACCCTACCCATGGTAAAAGTACCTCCTTCAATGAACACCAGACCGGGGCCGGTCTCCTGTTCCTTGGCCTTAGGATTATATTGGAATCCGCCTTCCTTGGCGTTCATTTTCCAACCTGTGGCACGGGAGCTGTTCTTGTAGTCACGGGACTTGTTACAACTGAAAAGTAGAGAGGTTGCAACAACTGCAATAAATAGCCGCAATACTAAGGTTTTTCGTAAGTTCATAGTTTCAGTTATGAAAAAATTGGGTTCGCAATATAACAATTAACGGTAAAAGTGCAATAATATTTTACCTATTAATGCACCGTCACGCCAGCCTTTACACGGCCAACCTGCATATAAACGTATAAGTTTGCCAATTATTATACGACTATCCTTTCAATGAAATTCTTTACAAAAAAGCCATACTAAGCGTATATTTGATGCGTTAGTTGTTATGATGAAGAAAATTACATTCTTTGCCTGCCTGTTCGTCCTATCCAACCTACTTTATGGACAAACCCGCGATATTACGCTTTTGTGGGAAAAACAGGCCGCTTCCGGCACTCAGGAAGCATTTTCCGGTCAAAATCAGGGTAAAACCGTTCGAAAAAAGGAGTATCCGGTGGATTTGGCCCTGCTGGAGCAGGATTTTTTGCATTATGTGCTGTGGGAGGATACCGGGATCGCCAATGCGAATTCGTTACAAGTCTCGAACGTTCGATTCGGACCCATTTCACAGAACGAGCTAAACGGGGTTGACCTGGATCGGATACCTTCCGAAGTAAAGGCATCGATTGTAAGTTCAAGGGCTCGGGACATCATTTACACCACAGTTGGCATATCACCGGTGGTTCGTTCGGCTCAAGGCTATCAAAAAGTACTGTCATACTCTATTTCCTATAGGTATGGTGCGGCCGGCCGGGCAAATACCAAAATGCCTTTGTCCAACTCGGTTTTGGCTACGGGTAACTGGTTTAAATTCCGTGTTGATAAAACCGGGGTGTACCGCATTGACCGCAATTTCCTTCAGGATCTGGGGATGAATACCGATGGGATAAATCCCAGGAACATAAAAATATACGGTAATGGTGGAAAACCACTTCGCCTTCTCAACCAGGAAAATACAATCTTTGATCTTCCCGAGAATGCCATCCAGGTGGTGGGTGAGGAAGACGGTTCATTCGACAGCGGGGATTTTATTCTCTTCTATGGAATAGGTGTGGAAGGATTTGACCCCGAAAACGACACCAATCTAAACCCCTACAGTGATGAAGCGTATTACTTCATTACTGCGGATGGTGGTGCTGGTCGACGGGTATTGCCCATGGCTCAACCCGGCGGTAATCCAAATGTTGTGTTTACCGAGTTCCACGACTATAAATTCCATGAGGAAGATGATTTTAGCCCTGCGAAAGTAGGCAGACAGTGGTATGGTAATCGTTTTGACATTGAGACGGAGCAGAGCTTTGAGTTTGAATTTCCCAACATCGTGGCCGGATCCCCAATGAATGTTGTTATCAAGGCCGCGGCTGCTTCCGAATCAAGTACGTCCATGGCCCTGACCGTAAATGGCGCAAGTCTCAATGCTCTCACATTTACTCCCATTGGAGATATTGTGCTACTGGATGACAGTAGTTTCATCGGAGAGATAACAGCAGCGTCCGAGTTAGTGACTGTAGACCTTATATATAACAATGCCGGAAACCCATCGAGTGTAGGCTACCTTAATTATATAGGTATTGAAGCTTTACGTCGTCTTGTTGGAGGAGATCAGCAGTTCTTATTTCGCAACAATCTGGCAGCTACTTCCACCGGTATAGGAGAATATCAATTAACCGGTGCCTCTCCATATACCCAAATTTGGGATGTGACGGACACGGCTAATATTTCATCCGCGACGAACGACGGTAATGCAGTCTTTAGTTTTAAAGCAAATTTGGGAGAACTGAGACAGTACGTAGCGGTGCACCCCGGGAACTATTTTACCCCCATCGAAGCCGGAAACCCGAGAGTGGAGAATCAGAACCTCAAAGGAACCATTTTCGAAGGCCCCGGAGGATTTCAGGATGTAGATTATCTTATCGTTACTGCGCCGTTCCTCATTCAGCCTGCTTTGCGATTGGCGGATCATCACAGGAATACTACCGGACTACGAGTGAAAGTGGTCACTACGGATAAGATTTATACCGAATTCAGCTCGGGAAAACAGGACATTGGTGCCATCCGGAACTTCGTGAAATATATTTACGACAATCCCTCAGCTCCTTCGGAGCGAATAAAATATGTGTGTCTCTTCGGGGATACTTCGGTGGATTATAAAGATCGATTGCCGAATAATAACAACATTATCCCCACTTTTCACAGGCTGCAAAGTACCAGTACTTTTTCTTCGTTTATGTCCGATGATTATTTCGGGCTTATGGACCCTGAAGAGGGCGACGCAGAGGGTACGGATAAGCTGGATATCGCCGTGGGTAGAATTCTGGCCGATGAGGTTGGTTTGGCCAATACCCTTGTGGGTAAGATCATCAACTATGCGTCGCGACCCTCATACGGTAACTGGCGTAACAACTTTGTGCTGGTTTCAGATGACGTAGATGCCGAATTTGAATTCGAGGATTTGGAATCAGCCCTGGATGCACTCGGAGATGAGATCAGTGATCAGAAACCCTTTATCAACGTAAAGAAGATACATTCGGATGCTTTTCAGCAGGAAACATCAGCAGGAGGGGATCGCTACCCTGAAGTAAATGAAGCAATTACAAATGCCATTGAGGTGGGTGCCCTGGTACTTAACTACTTTGGGCACGGAGGTGAGGACGGATTGGCTAAAGAGTTTATCGTTACTCGACAGCAGGTACAGGATCTCCAGAATCCTGATAACCTACCACTAATCGTAACCGTTACTTGTGAATACACCAAGTTTGACCTCCCCACTCGAATTACCGCGGGAGAACTTACATATTGGAATGCCGGAGGGGGTGCGATTTCCATGATCACAACTACGCGTTCCATTGGAGTTTCACTGGGAGTACGATTTAATGAGGACCTGGCACTTGAGTTGTTTGCTTTCGGTAGTAACACATTCAACCCACCGGCTGAAGCCCTGCGTAGGGCCAAGAACGTTGAAGGTAGCCCAAACCGCCGGGTGATCTTCTTTGTAGGGGATCCTGCGATGCCGTTGGCATTTCCGAAGCAACAGGTTCGACTTACCACCCTTAATGACGTTCCTATTGCACAGGCTACGGATACCCTTAAAGCTTTGGGGCGTGTGCGTCTGGGAGGTGAAGTTGTGGATGAGTTCGGAAACCGGATTACAGATTACAATGGGGTACTGGAGGCTAAATTATTCGATAAGAACGTAGAGCGTCAAACTCTTGGAAATGATGGCGTTCGCGGTGGGCCGAATAACGAACTGCTCATACTCAACTTTATTACACTTGGAGAAGGGTTGTTTAATGGTCAGGCGACCGTGACAGACGGTACCTTCGAGTTTGAATTTGTGATGCCACGGGATACGCAGATCCCGGTGGACACCGGCCGTTTGAGCTTATACGCCAGTAGGAATGACCGATTGGAAGATCAAACAGGGGTGAATCTGGACCTCAAGGTTGGAGGGCTCAATACGAGTGCTCCGGAAGACAATATAGGCCCCACCATCCAATTGTTCATGAACGATGAGACCTTTGTTTCTGGAGGAGTGACCAACGATTCACCGATACTTATTGCCAAGCTGGAAGACGAGAACGGTATCAATACGGCCAGTGGAATTGGTCACGATCTCATTGCAATTCTCGATGGAGATGAAGCCAATCCCATCGTGGTGAACGAATATTACCAGTCTGAAGTGGATGACTTTACCCGGGGAAGTGCAACCTACCGTCTTAGAGACCTCGAAGAAGGCTTACACACGCTTACATTTAGAGCCTGGGATGTCTACAATAACTCCTCAACTGCCGAAATCCAGTTTGTTGTTGCGGGTGATAATTCCCTTGAAATATCCCGCATACTGAATTACCCGAATCCTTTCGTGAACTATACTGAGTTTTGGTTCAATCATAATCGCCCTTTCGAACCGCTTGAAGTCCAGGTGCAGGTGTTTACCGTTACCGGCAAAGTGGTTTGGACAAAAAATCAAATTGTAACCACCGACGGATTCCTGTCCAGGGAGATTGTTTGGGACGGTCGGGATGATTTCGGGGACCGCATCGGAAAAGGCGTTTATGTATACAAGATAACCGTGAAATCAACGTTAACCAATCAGCAGGTTGAAAAATTCGAAAAACTGGTTATCCTTTAAAAATTAAAATTATATTTGTTCAAAATACGCACCTCATGAAAAAAATTTTCATCGCATTTTTTGTTGGTTTAATGGTCTTCGACGTATCCGCTCAGGACAATTCGGCGGATGACCGGGCGATCACCGTTGGTGTTCCGTTCTTACTTATTGCAGCCGACGCCCGGGCAGCCGGAATGGGAGATATTGGAGTCGCTACATCGGCGGATGCCTTCTCTCAGCAATGGAACCCTTCAAAATATGCTTTTGCCATTTCAAAACAGGCAGTTGGAGTTACTTATACTCCCTATCTAAGTCAACTTGTGAATGATATTTTCCTTGGAAATCTAACCTATTATAACCGCATTAACGAGCGAAGTGCTGTAGCAGCCAGTTTGCGGTTCTTCAGTCTTGGTGATATTGAACTGAGGGATGATATTACCCAGGTGACACCACTAATCCAGAGTCCGAACGAATTTACCTTTGATGCCTCCTATGCACTGCGATTAAGCGATCGTTTTGCCATGGCGGTTACAGGTCGTTTTTTACGGTCGGACCTTAGGCTTCAGGTGCAAAATGATGACGCCTCGGCAGCGAGTTCATTTGCCGTAGACGTATCCGGTTATTATCAGAGTGAGGAAATCGCCTATAACGACTTCGACGGGCGATGGAGAGCCGGTTTCAACATTTCAAATGTCGGTCCGAAACTTAAGTACGACGAGGCAGGACAGGAAAACAACCTTCCTACCAATCTTGGATTGGGAGGTGGATTCGATTTTATCTTTGATGAATACAATAAAGTAGGTGTCAATGTTGAGGTTAATAAACTTTTGGTACCTACACCCCGTGATTTTGATGGTGATGGCGACATTGATGCAGCCGATGCGGAAGAGTATCAGAATATTAGCTTCTTCTCCGGAATCTTCGAGTCCTTTGGTGATGCTCCGGATGGTTTCAGTGAGGAGCTTAAAGAGTTCACATGGGCCCTTGGTGCTGAGTACTGGTACCAGGATGTATTTGCATTCCGTGCAGGTTACTTTAATGAAAGCGAGGAGAAAGGATCACGGAAATTCTTATCTCTGGGAGCCGGATTCCGATACACAGCGATTAATATAGACATATCATACTTGTTCTCTACTTCTAGAGTTCGAAGCCCATTGGAAGGAACCCTTCGATTTGGTCTTACCTTTAATTTCGGGGACGAGTATACCGAATACTAGTATTGTGAAGCGAATAACGATCGAAACTCATCTGGAGGTTTTCGAATCTGTCGCAGAGCTTCCTTCCGAAGTACAAGATTTAATGAATAAGGCGCATGAAGCACGTGAACAGGCTTATGCGCCTTATTCGCATTTTAAAGTGGGCGCTGCCGTTCAGTTGGCCAATGGAGAGATCGTTACCGGCAACAACCAGGAAAATGCAGCGTTTCCATCCGGATTATGCGCCGAGCGCGTTGCTATCTTTCATGCGGGCGCAAACCACCCCGGAGTATCTATTCCCCGAATGGCACTCACCGCCAGGTCCCTAAATCATAAGGTCGTTACTCCAACCCCTCCCTGCGGAGCTTGTCGCCAGGCTATGGCCGAGTATGAAGCGAATCAAAAACAACCTATGGAGGTGTACTTCATGGGAGAAGAGGGAAAGGTTGTGAAAGCGGCTTCCGTTAAGGATTTATTACCCCTCGTTTTCGATAGTTCGTATCTCTAACGTTTTCGTTATTATTTTGAGTTCTTGGGTTTTGTAGTAGATCAGAATGTGCTATTTTTGTTCTTCATGCGAATTTTAACCGCCTTGCGCTGGCGGCGCTAATTAAGACATAAGGGGTATCCCTCATTTGATATGAAGAAATTTACTAAGAAAACCTACCTGGATTGGTACGAAGAGATGTTGTTCTGGCGGAAGTTCGAGGATAAACTGGCTCAGGTATATATCAAACAGAAGGTGCGTGGTTTCCTCCATCTTTATAACGGACAGGAAGCAGTACTTGCAGGAGCGTTGCACGTTATGGATCTTACCAAGGATCGAATGATCACGGCCTATCGAAACCACGTTCAACCGATTGGAATGGGGGTTGATCCCAAAAAAGTGATGGCTGAACTCTATGGAAAAGGAACCGGAACTTCACAGGGTCTGGGTGGTTCCATGCACATCTTTTCCAAAGAGCACAGGTTTTATGGCGGTCATGGTATCGTAGGAGGACAAATTCCCCTGGGTGCCGGACTAGCCTTTGCAGATAAGTACTTCGATCGGGATTCCGTAACCCTGACTTTTATGGGTGATGGTGCCACAAGACAAGGTTCGTTACATGAGACGTTTAACCTTGCGATGCTTTGGCAACTTCCTGTAGTTTTCTGTGTGGAAAATAACGGGTACGCCATGGGAACCTCTGTGGAGCGGACAGCGAATCATACCGATATCTATAAACTGGGATTGGGATACGAAATGCCCTGTCGTCCGGTTGATGGAATGAAGCCGGAAACGGTTGCAAAAGAACTCGATGAGGCCATTCAGCGTGCTCGTAAAGGCGGAGGGCCGACATTCCTTGAAATTCGTACCTACCGTTATCGCGGGCATTCCATGAGTGACGCACAACACTATCGTACTAAAGACGAAGTGGCAAAAATGCAGGAAGAAGATCCGATTTTACATGTTCTTAATGTCATCTATGAAAAGGGCTACGCAACCGAAGAGGAGGTAGCCGTAATTGACAAGCGTGTAAAGGATAGGGTTGCCGAATGCGAGAAATTTGCCGAGGAGTCTCCGTATCCTGAGAAGAATGTTATGTACGATACGGTATACGAACAAGAAGATTATCCATTTTTATCTCATAAACTCTAGAACGAAATGGCAGAAGTGATCACCATGCCGCGCCTCAGCGACACCATGGAAGAAGGAACGGTAGCTAAGTGGCTCAAACAAGTGGGCGATTCGGTTTCCGAAGGAGATATATTGGCCGAGATCGAAACAGATAAGGCCACTATGGAGTTTGAATCCTTTTATGAAGGAACCCTGTTGCACATAGGTATACAGGAAGGAGACACTGCACCCGTGGATGCCCTGTTGGCTATCATCGGGGAAAAGGGAGAAGATATTGCCGGTTTAATGGATGGCGGCGCTCCAGCGGCCCCCGCTGAAGAAGCTGTCGAAGAAACAGCTGAAGAAAAACCGGCCGAAGCTGCCAGTGAAGCTCCTGCCGAACTACCCGAAGGTGTTGAAGTTATCACCATGCCACGCCTGAGTGATACCATGGAGGAAGGGACTGTAGCCAGTTGGCTAAAGAAAGAAGGGGATACCGTAGAAGAGGGCGATATTTTAGCTGAAATAGAAACCGATAAGGCCACCATGGAGTTTGAGT
Organism: uncultured Aureitalea sp.; assembly: GCA_964614415.1. Classification (GTDB taxonomy): domain Bacteria; phylum Bacteroidota; class Bacteroidia; order Flavobacteriales; family Flavobacteriaceae; genus CAZTLE01. The sequence goes on from CAZTLE010000006.1 coordinate 24,465, forward strand.
CGTTCTACTCCGGAACCTTGCTCAAGATAGGCATAGATGAAGGCGGTACTGCCAAGGTAGATGCGCTGCTGGCTGTTATTGGTCCTGCCGGAACGGATGTTACAGCCGTTATTGAAAACTTCCAATCGGTTAAATTGGGTACAAGCGGATCGGCCTCCGAGAAAACAGAAGCCGCCCCCGCTAAAGCAGAAGCCGCATCGACAACGCCGATACAGGAAGCACCAAAGCCGGTCGAAATCGCGACACCCACTCCTGTGGTTTCATCCAACGGACGAATTTTTGCCTCTCCACTGGCCAAGAAACTGGCCCAGGAAAAAGGAATCAATCTCAATACGGTTCAGGGAAGTGGTGAAAACGGGCGTATTATAAAGCGTGACATCGAAAACTATCAACCTGCTGCTCAGTCCTCCGCCGCGGCCTATGTGCCGGTTGGCGAGGAGATTTTCGAAGAGGTTAAGAACTCTCAGATGCGCAAGACAATTGCCCGTCGTTTGGGTGAGTCCAAATTTACGGCTCCGCATTATTACCTTACGATTGAGTTAGACATGGATAATGCCATTTCATCAAGGGCTGCTATCAATTCGGATCCCGATGTTAAGATATCGTTCAATGATATGATCGTTAAGGCATGTGCCATGGCACTGCGCAAGCATCCTAAGGTCAATACGCAATGGACAGCCGAAGCTACGCGTATCGCCAAGCATATTCACATTGGTGTGGCCGTTGCGGTTGATGAAGGTTTATTGGTGCCGGTGCTCAAGTTTGCCGATCAAATGACATTCTCTCAGATAGGGGCGCAAGTTAAAGAGCTTGCCGGTAAGGCCAGAAACAAAAAGATCACTCCTCAGGAAATGGAGGGAAGTACGTTCACCGTTTCGAATTTGGGAATGTTTGGAATCAAAGAGTTTACTTCGATCATTAATCAACCGAATTCAGCCATACTTTCAGTCGGGACTATCGTTCAGAAACCTGTTGTGAAGAACGGGCAAATTGCCGTAGGTAACACTATGACCGTTACCCTGGCCTGTGATCACCGTACGGTAGATGGCGCCACCGGGGCTGCCTTCCTGCAAACGCTACGTCAGTATATCGAGAACCCGGTGACCATGTTTGTCTAACAATGAAGAACATTGTAATTACCGGAACGAGCCGGGGTATTGGCTATGAGCTGGTGGCGATGTTGACCCACGCCGGCCACAATGTTTTGGCATTATCGCGCAATGCGGTTCCCGTCTCGGGATTAGGCGTTTCAAATTGTCATTTCTTTCCTTGTGATATTACCAGCAGTGCAGATATTAGAAAAGTACCGGAATTCCTCAAAGAAAACTGGGGGCATGTTGATATTCTGATTAATAACTCAGGTTACCTGGTGAATAAGCCTTTCGCGAAACTGTCCGCTGACGATTTCAACTATTGCTATCAGGTAAATGTGTTTGGTGCTGTGGCTCTTACCAAGGCCGTGCTTCCATTTATGAAGAAGGATGGACATGTGGTGAATATAAGCAGCATGGGAGGGGTGCAGGGCAGCGCTAAGTTTCCCGGCCTGGCCGCATACAGTAGTAGTAAAGGGGCTTTAATTACCCTGACTGAAGTGCTGGCCGAAGAGTATAAAGAAACAGGTCCGTCGTTCAATGTACTTGCGCTTGGTGCGGTTCAAACAGAGATGTTGGAAGAGGCCTTTCCCGGATTTAAGGCGCCCGTTACGGCCGAAGAGATGGCTCGCTATATCATGAATTTCTCCATTAACGGACATAAGTACTACAACGGAAAGGTCCTTCAGGTATCCAGTTCAACGCCCTAGCCTATGACCGGCGTACTCGAAAAATACCTTCCTCAAGCTGCGGTTACTCCCGTATTTGAGCTTATAAAACAACATGATATTCATCTTAAGATTGTCAATGAACGTGTAACACGTCATGGCGATTATCGAAAGATGCCCGATGGCAGGCATCAGATAACCGTAAACGCTAACCTCAATACCTATAGGTTTCTCATAACACTCATTCACGAGATCGCGCATTTGATCGCATTTTCGAAATACGGCCGACTGATCAAACCCCATGGCAAAGAGTGGAAGCAGACCTTTCAGTATTTAATGCTTCCCTTTATACGTCCGGAAGTGTTCCCCAATCAGTTATTGCCGCTTCTGGCCTTGCATTTCAAGAATCCCCGTGCGAGTAGTGACACGGATGCCAAGCTGTCTCTGGCCCTAAAACAATACGACCCGCCCAACGATAAAAACTATATCTTTGAAATACCTCCCGGAGGCTTTTTCCGTTTGTACAATGGAAAGATCTTCAAAAGGGGCAATAAGAGGGTGAAACGCTATGAATGTCTTGAAGTAGCTACGGGGCGTATCTACCTGTTTAATCCTAATGCGGAGGTGGAGTTTATAAAGTCTCCCGAAATGTAGGCCGGTACCATCGGCTTTGTGATTTTGGGGACCTGAACAGATTAAATAGTAGAATTACAAATCAACGATCGTATAAGGTGAATTCAAATTATTTTGCCGTGATCATGGCAGGGGGGATAGGTTCCCGGTTTTGGCCGGTGAGCACAACTACATTCCCAAAACAGTTCCATGACATGTTAGGAACGGGACAAACACTCTTGCAGAAAACGCATACCCGTCTTACTTCCTTTATTCCTTCAAAGAATATTCAGGTATTAACCAACGAACGTTACCTGGATTTGGTGCTGGATCAATTGCCCGGAATGTCCAAAGAGCAGGTGGTGCTGGAACCCGCAATGCGGAATACGGCGCCTTGCATACTTTTGGCGGCGATGAAGATTTACAAAAAGAATCCCGAAGCTGTCATGCTAGTCGCTCCCAGTGACCATTGGATCGAAGATGAACAGGCCTTTCAGGAAAATGTATTGGAATGCTTTCGGGCGTGTCAACAAGACAGTGTGTTAGCTACGTTAGGAATAGAGCCCACCTTCCCGAATACCGGTTACGGTTACATTGAGAGTGATAAAGAGGACACCTCTTCTATGAAGCGGGTACTGCAATTCCGTGAAAAACCGGATTACGAGACTGCCAAACAGTTCATTGAAGAAGGCAACTTCTACTGGAATGCCGGAATCTTTATGTGGAGCGTACAAAGCATTCTTAATGCTTTTGAACAGCTCATGCCCGAAATGTTCTCTCTCTTCGCAAAAGGGATGGAGCAATATAATACGGAAGAGGAAAGCACTTTCATTCAGGCTCACTATGAGAAAGCCGAGGACATTTCCATAGATTACGGAATATTGGAAAAAGCGGCCAATGTATTGGTCAAACCGGCCAATTTTGACTGGAATGATCTGGGTACCTGGGGAGCATTGCACGACAAGCTGGACAAAGATGACCAACGTAACGCGGTGGTTCGTGCTGCGACACATACTATGGATGCCTCGGGAAATATGATCTTCTCGGCTTCAGATAAGCTCGTGGTCATCGACGGGATTGATGACTACATAATTGTGGATAAGGAAGATGTATTGCTTTTATTTCCGAAGGGAAAAGAGCAGAACATTAAGGAACTATTGGGAGAGATCAAGGATAAGTACGGTGAAAAATACAGCTAAATGGAGAACCTCGATAACAACAATAAGGAAGCAGAACAGATTGAGCAGATAGAACAAAGCAAGAAAGCCGTTCGGAAAGATGCTAAGGGATTGTGGCTCAGCTTGAAGACCTTTATTGTTGAATTGCTCGATTTCAGAGCCGACACCGATCGTAACAGTACGGTGGAAGCCATAAAGAATGACATTCCCTTTAAAGGAGCTACGGCCTGGATCCTTATCTGTTCTATATTCGTAGCCTCCGTCGGACTAAATGCCAACTCTACTGCAGTGGTGATCGGTGCTATGTTAATTTCGCCACTGATGGGTCCTATTTTAGGTATGGGTCTTTCCATTGCTACTAACGATATTGATACCCTAAGGAAATCACTCATCAACTTTGGCGTGATGGTGGTGCTTAGTGTACTTACCGCCTTTCTGTTCTTTTGGCTTTTCCCATTACGGGAAGAGTCTTCCGAGCTTCTTGCGAGAACACGCCCTGATATTCGTGACGTGCTCATTGCATTCTTCGGGGGACTTGCATTGATCATTGCCCGAACCAAAAAAGGAACGATCGCAAGTGTAATCTTTGGTGTGGCCATTGCCACGGCCCTGATGCCACCACTTTGTACTGTGGGATATGGACTGGCCGAGGCGTTAGTGCGCAATTCAAGGGGATTGGCTTTTGCCGCAGGGGCGATGTACTTGTTCACCATTAACACAATTTTCATAGCTCTGGCGACCTTTATAGTTCTTAAGGTATTGAGGTTTCCGATGATCAAGTATGCCAACTCGGCTCGCCGTCGCAATATTGCCCGATTTGCGTCATTTGTGGCGGTATTGGTCATGGTTCCAGCCGGGATCACCTTCTATGATGTATTTAGAGAAAGCACCTTTCGAAATGCGGCCAAGCAATTCGTTAGCACTGAACTGGAAGCACTTCCAAACCCAGGATACATCAAGAAATATGCAACCTACGATTTCAATAAAGGAGATACACCTTTCATAGAGTTGACCTCCTTTGGGTCAGATCAGATCCCAGAATCAACCGTTGCTGTTTTAAGAGCTCGGATGCAGGACTATCGTGCGTTGAGAGAGGCACGCCTTACGGTCAATCAAAGTCCAACAGACAATAGCTTCGAAGATGAGGTCCGCTATATGGAAGAGTTGCGATCACGAGATTCACTGGATCTGCTTTCCAAGACGCAAAAGATCAATTTCCTGGAAGAGAAGGTTGCACAGCTTAGTAAGCTTGAAAAGGATCAGATTCCCTTCAAGGCCCTTTGCGACGAAGCGCGTATCAATTATGAGAACATGGTGAGCCTCAGTTATTCCAAAACCCTGGTTTCGAACTTTGACTCGATTGACACGCTATCCGTATTCAACGCAAAATGGAACGACACAATAGACGCTAACATTATTGCAAAGGACAAAGAGCGCTTGTATAATTGGTTGAAGTTTAAGTTGGGGGTGGATACCCTGGTGGTCGACTAATTCTCTTTGATCTGAATATCGCGTATTTTTTTGAATAGGTCGGACGAATATACGAAGTCAGTCACATCCTGATTATCAGCACGGAAGATCTCCTGATTGTTTCCTTGCCATACGAGCTTTCCTTGCTGAAGGAAAACGATCTTTTCGCCGATTTCCATTACCGAGTTCATGTCATGCGTATTGATAACTGTGGTGATGTCGTACTCCCGGGTAATTTCCTGGATGAGATTGTCAATTAGAATAGCTGTTCTTGGATCGAGACCCGAGTTGGGTTCGTCACAAAAAAGATACTTGGGGTTATTTACAATGGCCCGGGCAATGGCCACCCTCTTCTGCATCCCCCCGGATATTTCCGAAGGATACTTCCGATTCACATTTTCAAGGTTTACCCGTTTCAGCACTTCATTCACCCGGTCCAGCATTTGTGCACGTTTTTGGCGAGAGAACATACGTAGAGGGAACATGACATTCTCCTCGATATTCATGGAGTCAAACAAGGCGCTACCCTGAAATACCATACCCATGTCCTCGCGCAGGTCGCGCTGCTCGTCATCGGACATATCATTGATGGCTTTGTTTTCAAAAATGATGGTCCCCTTTTCAGGTTTGAACAGACCTAACAGACATTTCAGAAATACAGTTTTTCCGCTACCACTTTGACCGATAATCAGATTCGTTTTCCCTCTGTCGAAGGAAGTACTGATTCCTTTAAGGACATGCTCCTCTCCAAAACTCTTGTGTATGTCTCTTACTTCAATCATTAGCTAAGCAACAGGGATGTAATGATATAATTCGTTAAAATAATAAGGACACTGGTCCATACGAATGAACTTGTACTGGCTTTTCCAACCTCCAGGGCGCCCCCTTTCATGTAATACCCCTGCCACGACGGAACCGTTGCGAGCAGGAAGGCAAATACAAAGGTCTTAATAAATGCGTAGGTCACATGGAACGGGGTAAAATCTTCCTGTAGTCCCTGAATAAATGCTTCGGAAGTACTAAAACCGCCGTATACTCCCGCTACCCATCCGCCGAGAATTCCCAGGAACATGGAAAGGGCAATAACCAGTGGGTAGGTGAGAAGTGCAATAATCTTGGGAAAAACCAAATAATTGAGTGAGTTGATCCCCATTACCTCCAATGCATCTATTTGTTCCGTAACGCGCATGGATCCGATACTGGAGGTGATAAATGAGCCTACTTTTCCTGCCATGATAATAGAGATGAACGTAGGTGCAAACTCAAGAATGATAGACTGTCGTGTGGCAAAACCAACCAGGTAATCCGGAATCAGGGGATTGTCAATATTGAGGGCTGTCTGAATCGCTACAACTCCGCCGACAAAAAAGGAGATGAAAGAAACAATTCCAAGAGAGTTAATGATAAGGTCATCGATCTCCTTGAAAATGAGCTCGCGCAGTACCGAAGCCTTGGTAGGACGGCTAAAAACCGTTCTTAGCATTATAAAATACGAACCAATATCCGCGAGGTACTTCATGGTTGCTAAAGTAACAAAATTCGGGGAGTGTTATTGCCCAAAACAACCGGTGTTTTGACAATGGCAGCGTCAAACATAACAGTCATAAAATGAGTGCTCTTAGCGTCTAACGATGAACTTTTGGGACTGTGTTCCTTCCGAACCGGACACCGAAAGAAAATAAATTCCATCTGGAAGATTGTCTATGGCAATGCGGTCGGAAAAAGGGCTGCTGCTGATTATCCTACCGCTTGTATCTATGATATTTATCCGCTCCGGAATCTCCATATTGGAAACGATATGTAGTACGGAACTTGCAGGGTTGGGATAGACAATGAGTCGAACGGGTTCGGTAGTAATCGTTTCTTCAGGAACTGACAGAAGATTACAAAGTATGTCGACCTCACTTAACTCGAGTGCGCGATCCCAATACCTGAAATCATCTATGGCGCCCAGGAAGTGTTCAAAAGGAACCCCCAGATCACGATCATGACGACCAATTACTCCGGATGCAGCCGCATAGAACAACGGTCCGCCGGTTCCACTGTAGGCACCACTGTTTTCGACACAATCCACATAGATTTCCATATCAGTAGCTCCACGAACGATCGCAACGACATGGTGCCATTCATCGGGAACAATAGCTGAATTACTTACATAGGTTCTTCGGGTGGCAGGACTATAAAGTGGACTTCCGTCTCCAAAACTCACTGCATAAGTGCCGGTAGCACTCGAGGAATTAAAGAAGACGCCGGCACTGAGGTCGTCTTCAAGAGAAGTATTGAACACTGTTTGTGCAAGTGGATCGGTGCTTCCGTATTTCACCCAAAAGGAAAAAGATACAGGTAAATCCGGCTTGAGTTCAGCGAGGTTGGGAAGTTCAATAAAATCATCAAAGCCATCTAACTGAACGGCTCCGTTCGGATTTCCCCCGCGGTCTTCAACATAGGTAATGCCTCCATTAGCAATGCCATGATTATCGTTGCCACTAATATCCAGAACGTCTCCCTCAAATTCATATCGAAGTAACAAGTTCTGATCCAATTGAGCATTTAATCCATTAGCGGCAACCAGTAGGCAACTGAACAAAAGTAGTAGTGATCTCATAGGTATGGAATATGATTCCAATATACTACACTATTTCCAATTGATCAGTGTATTGCCTAAACGAACAAGGCTATTCGCTCAAAAGCAATGCCTTCATTTTGTGATAGATTTCAGAGTTCTCATAAATACCTCCAAAATTCTCTGACCCCGGGCCATACGCAAAAACAGGAATCATTGTGGCTGAATGTCCTCCGGTGGAGAAACTGGGCTTGATCTTGCTATAGTTACCTTCATCCGGCCCAAGCGTAAAACCTCCGGTTTCGTGATCAGCAGTTACTACGATCAGGGTTTCTCCGTTCTTCATGGCAAAGTCAAGAGCTACTCCCAGGGTATTGTCGAAATCAATTAGCTCGCTGATAAGATAATCTCCGTCGTTGTCATGGCCTCCCCAATCGATTTGCGAACCTTCTACCATGAGGAAGAAACCATTTTCACCACGATTCAGGGAGTTTATGGCGAGTTGGGTGGCATCGGGTAGAAAATCACCCCGTCCTTCGAGCATCTTTGGCATTGCAGTTTCCGCAAGGAGTAATGCTTGCTTTTCACCAATAGGCTGTTGAGGCATCTGAGTGGTATCTACTGCGAAGCCGTTTTGCACTAAAGCAGCCAATAGATTCTGTTCATCTTCACGTTGATTGAAGAATCGAAGCCCGCCTCCGGCAAAGAAATCGATTTCCGAACCAACGAGGTTCTCGGTGATATCTTCATATTGTCTTCTGTTCTTTACATGTGCATAGAAACAGGCAGGTGTCGCGTGTTGAATGGAAGAGGTGGCGATAACACCGGTTTGCATGCCTATTTCTGAAATTTCCTCTACAATAGTGGGTACCGGAATGGAATCATTGTTTACTCCAACAGCCCCGTTGTAGCTTTTAACTCCCGATGCAAAAGCGGTCGCACCGGCGGCAGAATCGGTGATCAACTGCTGCGATGATGAAGTCTTTATAAGTCCCACCACAGGGAAACGGTCAAAATTGGACGGATTCGGGTTAAAAAACTGACTTGCCGAAACCTGACTCAACCCGGTTCCATCTCCTATAAATAAGATGATATTCTTTGGTTTTTTAGGAGGGGCTTCTTCCACAACTTCTTGTTTTTGATTACATGAAATACAAAGGGAAAGAATTGTAAGAACTGCAATAAGATGTCTCATAACTGTTGGTTTGTTGATATTGGAAAGTACACAAATAATATTGGGAATCGAGTTAGTATTGTGTTAATTCTGTCCGATGAGTTTTTTACGAATAGACCTCCACCGAAGCGATCGAATGAATTTACCTTCTTCTTCTGAAACCAATCGGCTCATGTTGTTTTTTTTGGCCTTATGGTATCCTTTCATCGAATTCAAAAAGAAAGAGAAACTTCGCTTGCGAATGGCCAGTTTGAGGGAGTCCAGTATCGTTAGCAGCAACCCGAAGCGCTGGCGGTATAAAGACTGTCCGGCCAGGTATTTGGTGGCAGGGGTATACACTTTTCCGGTCGGTTTTAGGTGCTTTACGTGCAGGTTGTCATCTACCTGTACGGACCAACCCCGAAACAGCGCAAGGAATTCATCAATCGTATCCCATCCCATAGCAGTGACCAGTCCTCCAATGTCCTCAAAGCATTTCTTACGATAGGCCTTCAGAGCACCACGAAGATGTAACTTACCGGTAAGGCCCTCGACTACCCAGTTTCCCTTTTTTTCAATGGTGCAGACACCTCCGGCGATTCCGCAATTCGGGTTCCTGGAGAATGATTCGACGAGTCGTTCCAGGTAGTTTGACGGAAAAATAAGATCGGCATCAAACTTACAGATAACATCATACTCCGAATCCAGTGTTGCCAGGCCCTCGTTGAAAGCAGCAACAATCTTTCCTCCGGGTTCATGCTCTCCTTTGGAATTTCTTTGAACGGAGGAGATATATGCATGCCTATTTGCATACTCGTTAACGATATTCTGAGTGTTGTCGGTCGACCCGTCGTTCACAACGACAATTCGTTTTGGAGGATATGATTGATTGGTCAGGGACGAAAGTGTTTCTCCAATGTGGTCCTCCTCGTTATAGGCCGGTATGATGATATAGAAATCCAATGACTATGTTGTAAGCTTTCCACGGATGCCAGACCATCGCAAACGCCGAATGAACTTTCCTTCATCTGCATTCACCAATGGTTGAACTTTGTTCTGCGAAGCCGAAAGATACCCCTTAAAGCTATGCATAAAAAAAGAGACGCTTCGCTTTTTCAACGCCAACTTGGCTATGGCTATGGTCGACAACAGCCATCCGTAGCGCATTTTGTACATGGCCTCTCCCTGCAATCGAAGTGCTGCCCTGGAATACACCTTGCCGGTTGGCTTCAAATGTTTTACACGAAGGGTCTCATCCGTAACAACAGACCATTTGTGATACCGGGCCAGTAGCCCGTCCACGGTATCCCATCCTATTGATTTTTTAAGTCCTCCAATGGCCCGGAAGCATTCCTTTCGGTACAGCTTTATCGGACCGCGAAGTTTATTTTTTTTGGAAATGGACTCATAGACCCATTCGTTCCCTTTTTGAATGTAAAGGTTACCTCCTGCCATTCCTATGTTAGGGTCAGCTTCGAAAATCTCCTTCATCCGTTGGAAATAGTTTTTAGGAAGCACAATGTCTGCGTCAAACTTGCCGAGGACATCGTAGGAATTGCCCAATGTCTTATACCCCTCTTCGAAAGCAGCGATCACCTTACTGCCGGGTTCATGTCGATCTTCCGATGTCAACGTAAGAGAGCTAATAAATGAATGACTCGCTGCAAACCGATCTACAATGGCTTGTGTCCTGTCAGTAGAGCCGTCATTTACGACAATTGCTTTTTCCGGGGTCAGAGACTGATCCACTAGAGACTGAAGCATTTGTTCGATGTACGCCTCTTCATTATAGGCGGGTATGACAATGTAGAACGTCACGATTTTCTTTCGGCGTATACAAGATAGTACTTAGGGGTAAATCTACGCAGAATTGGCCTGATGCCTATTTTGCGAACGGGATTTGCGAACTTTTCACGTTTTCGGATGCGCCATCCTGATTTTTCGAGAAGCCAATCGAACTGCCAGTCCTCAAACTCATCATAGTATCTTTCCTTGTTGTCAGATTCATTTTTATACGTAGACGCAAACCATAGCTTTAGCGGAACAGATGCTACAAGTTTGCGTGCTCTAATATCCTTAAGGAGGTTATAAGGAGACATCATGTATTCAAAAACCCCAAAAGCCGTCACAACATCGAAAGTGGCGGACTGAACGGCTGAGGTATCCTGATCCAGATCTACGCCAGTGGTATTGGTGACCTCATATCCTTTTTCCCGTAATGTCTTTGAAAAGGGGTTTTCAGTCCCAAGGTTCAATATCTTTTCTTCGGGAGAAATAACACCCTTAAGAAAGCTCAAAGTATGCTTGTATCTTTTTTTTGGAATTTTCCCCTTATACATGGCTATATGCGATACGCCACAGCATTGATGTTCATGCCGGCGCCGACACTAGCAAAGATAATTACATCTCCCTCATTCAGGGAATGATCCTCCAGTTTTCCTTTTCGAATGAGATCGAAAAGTGTGGGTACTGTGGCAACGCTCGAATTTCCAAGTGTTTCGATGGTCATGGGGAGCACGTCCGTAGGTGGGGTTTGACCGTAGAGCTTGTAAAAGCGCTGAATGATGGCTTCATCCATCTTTTCATTCGCCTGATGGATCAATATTTTCTTTACGTCCCCAATCGGAATATCTCCTTTGTCAAGGCAAACTTTCATTGCACCGGGAACATTGGACAGTGCGAATTCATAAATTTTCCGACCGTACATTTTGATATAGCGCCGGGCATCGGTTAGTTCCTGATTGTTCGACTCGCCGAAATAAATGAAATGAGCTTCATCATAGGAAAACGTGGCGCTGTAATGACTAAGTATGTGCTCACGGTCGTCTCCGGCTTCTATCACGGTCGCTCCGGCACCATCACTGTAGATCATGGAATCGCGATCGTGCTGATCCACAACACGGGAAAGGGATTCGGCGCCTATAACGAGACATTTTTCGGCCATACCGGCCTTTATAAATGCCTGAGCCTGGATCATTCCTTCCACCCAACCCGGACAACCAAACAGTATGTCGTACGCAACGCACTCCGGATTTTGGATGCGAAGACTGTGCTTAACTCTGGAGGCCAAACTTGGAACCGTATCGCTCTGCATGGTACCATGTCTTACATCACCGTAGTTATGTGCCACAATAAGGTAATCCAGGGTCTCTTTATCGATCCCTGCATCCTTAATGGCCTCTTCGGCGGCGAAAAAAGCAATATCGGAAGTGTTGAGCTTGTTCTTTATATAGCGTCGTTCGCTAATACCGGTTATAGCCTTGAACTTTTCAATGATAATCTCATTTTCCTGTCCAAAGGTTGATCCGTCCTGGTTGTAGAAGTCATGATTTTGAAAATTCTCATTCTTTTCTACCCGGTTTGGAATATAGCTACCCGAACCTGTGATTCTTACGCCCATCTGTAATAGTTTGGCTAAATGTACGCAAAATTAGAGGACCGTATCCGGAAAGATGGTATCAATTCCCGATGTTCAATATGCCTTTTCAAGGAGCAAGGGAGTAGCATTCTACTAATAAGGCCAATCTGCCTTCTATGTACGTATCCATCGAAAGCTACAGGTCGCCCGGCTCGACCGGGAAAATGTTAGGAGAAGACCGGTTTACATATAATCCTCGATAGGGGCGCAGGTACAAATGAGATTACGATCTCCATAGGCATCATCCACACGTCGTACAGCAGGCCAGAATTTGTTTTCCGCAATATAATCCAAAGGGAAAGCGGCATCTTTCCTTGAATACGGGAAATCCCAGTCATCTGAGGTGACCATACTTTGGGTATGTGGAGAATTCTTTAAGACATTGTTGAGGTCGTCTTTGCCGGCAGCATCAATTTCCTTGCGTATAGCGATCATGGCATCACAGAAGCGATCCAGTTCTTCCATACTTTCACTTTCGGTGGGCTCTACCATGATCGTTCCGGCTACCGGAAACGAGACAGTAGGTGCATGGAAACCATAATCCATTAAACGTTTGGCAATGTCCGTCACTTCAATACCGTGTTCTTTGAAAGGTCGGCAATCGATAATCATTTCATGTGCAGCCCGACCTTTCTCTCCGGAATAGAGCACGCTGTAATGACCATCCAGTCGTTCCTTGATATAGTTGGCATTGAGGATGGCATATTCCGTGGCTTCCTTGAGTCCTGAAACGCCAAGCATGGAAATATATCCGTAGGAAATAATACAAGCCAGGGCACTTCCCCAGGGAGCTGCAGAGATGGCGGTTATCGCATCACTGCCGCCGGTCGGAATAACCGGATTGGATGGCAGAAAAGGGACCAGCTGTTCTGCAACGCAGATGGGGCCAACTCCGGGTCCGCCGCCGCCATGCGGAATAGCAAAGGTTTTGTGCAGATTAAGGTGGCATACATCGGCTCCAATTGCGCCGGGATGCGTTAAAGCAACCTGGGCATTCATATTTGCACCGTCCATATACACTTGCCCGCCATTATCATGAATGATGGAAGTAATCTCGCGAATAGCGGATTCATATACGCCATGTGTTGACGGATAAGTGACCATAAGAGCCGCCAGGTTGTCTTTGTGCTCTGTGGCTTTTTCCCGCAAATCGTTAACGTCGATGTTTCCTTCTTCTGTTGCCTTGGTAACCACCACTTTCATGCCGGCCATCACTGCACTGGCCGGATTGGTGCCATGGGCAGAGGAGGGGATAAGGCATATGTTCCTGTGGCCTTCCCCACGGGATTCGTGATAAGCTTTGATAACCATAAGTCCGGCGTATTCCCCTTGTGCACCCGAGTTAGGCTGCAAGGATGTGCCGGCAAAACCGGTGATCTCAGTAAGTTGATCTTCCAGCTTTTTCAACATCTCCTGATATCCCTGTGCCTGATCAACAGGTACGAACGGATGGACGCCATTCCATTGCGGGTTGCTCAAGGGAAGCATTTCAGCGGCCGCATTGAGCTTCATCGTACAGGACCCCAATGAGATCATAGAATGGTTAAGAGCGAGATCCTTGCGCTCCAGTTTCTTGATGTACCGCATCAACTCGGTTTCGCTATGGTAGCTGTTGAATACCTCATACGTCATGAAGTCCGTTGAGCGAGCTGCAGATTCCGGAATCGCCGATCCTTCATCACAGGCCGTGATGGGATTGGTCTCCTTACCGGCGGCCTGGGCAAAAACAGCAATTATGTCGTTTACATCGGCCACTGAAGTTTTTTCGTTGAGCGATATGGATACCGTATTCTCAACCGGGTAGTGAAAGTTCATACCCGCGCTTTCGGAAAGCTCTTTTATTTGAGCGGCATTTGCACTTACCGAGATCGTATCGAAATACGAATCGTTTTGTTGCTCATACCCCAGCTTTTTCAGTGCGTTGGAAAGCGTAAGGGTCATGGCGTGTACTTTTTCAGCTATATATAGCAAGCCGTCGGGTCCGTGATACACGGCATACATTCCTGCCATTACGGCCAGGAGTACCTGGGCCGTGCAGATGTTGGAAGTTGCTTTAGCCCTTTTGATGTGTTGCTCGCGGGTTTGTAATGCCATCCGAAGTGCTCTGTTGCCATTGGCATCTTTGGTCACCCCGATGATTCTTCCGGGAATATTTCGTTTGTACGCTTCAAGAGTGGCAAAGTAAGCGGCATGAGGCCCGCCGTATCCAAGGGGGATCCCAAATCGCTGTGTGGTCCCCACGACTACATCAACTCCCAATTCCCCTGGAGCTTGCAGCTTCACCAGGCTCAGAATGTCGGCAGCCACGGCAACCTTAATTTGCGCAGCCTTGGCATTTTCAACGAAACTTGCATAATCGAACACCGCTCCTGAAGCCCCGGGATATTGAAGAATGGCTCCGAAAAAGCCTTCGGCAAAATCGAAATCCTCATGATTTCCCACCACCAATTCTATACCAAGTGGCTTCGAACGTGTTTGTAAGAGCGATAGGTTTTGCGGTAGAATTTCTTCAGAAACAAAAAACTTATTCGCATTGTTCTTCTTTTGTTCGCGTTCCCTCACGGCGAACAATAGCGCCATGGCCTCTGCAGCAGCCGTCGCCTCATCCAATAGCGAAGCATTGGCAATTTCCATTCCGGTAAGGTCGGTCACCATTGTTTGGAAATTGAGAAGTGCTTCAAGCCTTCCTTGCGCTATCTCGGCCTGGTAGGGGGTATAAGCTGTATACCAACCGGGATTCTCGAGAATATTTCGCTGTATTACTGCGGGTGTATTACAGTCGTGATATCCAAGCCCTATATAGGATTTGAACAACTTGTTTTTGGCTCCTAATTCATTGATGTGAGCCAGGTATTCCTGCTCACTCATGGGAGGATCCAATGAAAGCTCTTCGGAGAGACGTATGTCGTCCGGAATTGTTTCGTTTATAAGTTGTTCCATGGAGTCTGCTCCTATGGTCTTGAGCATTTGAGGGAGGTCACTTTTTCTGGGGCCAATGTGACGTAGCGCAAAAGAATCTGTGTTCATTCAAATAGGATTATTTAAGGATAACAAAAATACAACATAATCCCGTAAAAAGCAGACGTTGGATGGTCCTCGAAATGATAAGTTTTTAACCGAAAGCAGGGGTTACTAACACATTGGCTATTTTTGTTCAATGAGCGTCCTTAAAGCCATCTTTGACTTTTACCTGAATGCCAGTATTCATGTGGCTTTAGCGGTTTGTGCCCTGGTAGGAGTTACCTGGATGCACTTTGAACTACCATGGGACTACAGTTTGCTGGCTTTTGTTTTTTTCGGAAGTATTACCGGGTACAATTTCATAAAGTATGCGGGTCGTGCGCGCTTTCATCATCGCAGCCTAACGCGTGACTTAAGGGCTATTCAGATTTTCTCTCTATTGTGCTTTATAGTACTTGGCTGGTTTGCAATTGATCTACCGGAAGAGGTTTGGTGGACACTTGGGATATCAGCATTACTTACGTTTCTCTATGCGGTTCCCTTTGTAAGATTGAAAAGCCTCAGAACTCTGGCGGGGATCAAGATATTTATAGTCGCGCTGGTGTGGGCCGGCGTCACCGTAGTTGTGCCCCTGCACGCTGCCGGGTTGTCCATGGATTGGGATATTTGGGTAACGACCCTGCAACGCTTCCTTTTGGTCATAGCACTTACCTTGCCTTTTGAGATCCGTGATATGAACTATGATGCGATCGCCCTGGCTACCATTCCACAGCAATGGGGTGTGAGGCGTACTAAATTTCTGGGAGTTGTCATGTTGCTACTGGTTGTGATTTCAGAATTTCTGAAGGACGAACTCAACCTTGGCTATTGGGTCATCGAGGTGCTTGTATGCATCGACATCGCATTTGTGCTCATTATTGCACAAAAAGAACAACCGAGATACTTTGCCTCTTTTGTAGTGGAAAGTATCCCGATTGTTTGGTGTTTACTACTTTTTCTTTTCGGGAAGCTATTTTGACATTTCCTGCTTGAGCTGTTGCTTTAGTAGGTCCTTGTCAACAGCATTCATTGTCTTGACTCGTGGGTCTTTAACCCTTCTTGTGAGCTTGGTATTACGTGCAGTGTATTTGCGACATGCACGGCAGTAGATCAAATGAATATTCAGTTTGATCTTCTCCCACAGGGTAGCTTCCTTGTACTGATTCTTATCACAGATGTGATTTGCCTCGTGGCATTCTAGCTTGATGTTCATACTTCTTTAAAACCAATTTTTTTCCAGGCAATCTGCCATTGCTTTACGCGCCCTGTGAATAATCACCCAGAGGTTAGACGGTGTAATGTCAAATTCATTACAGATGGTTTCGGTATCTATTCCGTCGATGGTTTTCATCTTAAAAATGACGGCTTGTTTTTCATTCAATGTATCCAGACATCCAAAAATGGCCATTCCCAATTCCTCATTTTCCATGGTGTCTTCGGCCGTTTTGTCGAAAGGATCACTAACCCTTTCTTCCAACCAATCGCCTTCAGACCCTTCCTCGGAATAAGACATGCGAACTTCAGCCTTGCCCTTGTTGGAATTGATCCTTCGGTAGTGATCAATGATCTTCCGTTTCAGGATGGAAATAAGCCATGTCCTTTCGCTGGCCTCTCCTTTAAAATTTTCAAGTGATTTCAGGCCGGCAAGGAATGTCTCGGAAATAAGATCCTGAGCAATGATATGGTCATTTACACGTACGATGGTGTAATTGTACAGATAATCTGAGTACTTGTCGACCCAAAGCTGCGGATTCAGATTGTTGGATGGCATAGCTCCTTTGTCGTAGAATTTCTCAAAAATAACAAAGATTACTTTTCCAGCGCTTTTCTAAGGGCTAAATTTCTGTGAGCAAGGAACTTTTTCAAATGTGGTTTCAGAAAGAAGAAATTGAACAATTCACCAAGCAGTCCGTATGGGACCTTGTACAATACGATATCCGTCATATGTGTGTGGCCGCCCTGACGCTTAAACAGATGATAGTGTTTAAAGAACCGGAAATGACCGGATACCATTTCATCAATAAAATAGCGCGGACTCACCAGTTTGGAGATTACACTGGTATGGGTTAGGAAGCGTCCGAAATGCCTTCCCCTCCAGGTCACGGTTTCTCCTAACCCGATTTTACCAGTGGTGACTCCCGCAATAGCGCTTTCTTCTGTTTGTGTGGCCGATTGCACATGAAAGTCAATATCCCGCGACAGTTCAAAGACCTGTTCAACATTTGCTTTGATATGAGTGTGTAGTTCGATAAACGTCATTCTCTATTTTTCAGCAGATATAATATAGTACCCAAAAGCCTTTCGATGGAGGCCTGCCATCAACGCAAAGAACGAAGCCCTTAGGTTATTCTGACTTTGGTGTTTCAATTTGCTCTTTTGAAAAGTCCTTTTCAAAAGGAAACTACCAATGGCAAAGGGTACATGGAATACGGAAGGAGCTACCCGGGCAGAAGCATCTTCCACGGTTACCTTTCGGAATCCGATCTCCTTAAGCATTTGTTTCACCGCTTTGATATGGCCAAGACCATTGAGACTCCACCCCTTGCACAGTTCGTTGTAGCAGTACCTGGAACTAGGACTGAGCCTGGATGTGTCTTTCTTCAGAAAACAATCGGCTATGACCAGTCTCTTGCCGGGTTTAAGGATGCGATAGGCCTCCCGAAAAGACTCCTTACTATGTCCGGAGTGGCACAGGCTTTCCAGGGCTACGGCTCCGTCTTGTGAGCTGTCGGTAAAGGTGGTCTCCTCATAACTTTCTTCACAAACAATGCCGTTGAGTCCGTCGAGATGTTGATTCCCGATTCTCACCTGTAATGGAGAGATCGTTACGCCGAACATAAAGAGTTTCGGATTCTTTTGCAGGAAGTATTTCATAGACCCGCCCATGCCGCAACCCAGGTCAGTTACCCTTTGTATGCCGGGACCAAGGTTCAACCTCTGGTATACCTGCTCGTTCATTTCATTGAGCATACTATCGCGACGAAGCGGATTGGTCTTTCCGAAGATAAAATACCCAAAGTGCATGTTGAGGTCTTTACTCCAGTGGCGGTAGTCTTCGGAAGCTTCGTTGTAGAAGTCTACGATATCTCTCCTATGTGTTCCTTGTAGTGTGCCGGTTATGGGTATGGATGTTGTTTTCATGAGATGTTATTTTGATTTGTTCCAGGGGAGTCGTCTTTTAAAGGGATGGTGTGCTACAGCGGTGTTTTTCAGAGTTGTTTCGGGAGTTTTGACGTCATAGATCAATCCCAGGCGTTGTAGAAGGCGAACGAGAAACCATCCGAAATCTACTTCATACCACTTCAATGAGAACTTTGCCGAACTGGGATGTGAATGGTGATTGTTGTGAAATCCCTCTCCAAAGGACAAAAGCCCCAGTAATACATTGTTGTAACCGCTTTCATCGGCACCCTCTATTTTGTAATGAGCGTAACCGAAGGTATGAGATACGTAACCGATGAACCAATGGCCCAGAATGACCAAAGCACTTCTAAAAAAGGTGGCCAATAACATGGTGTTGAAATCCGTAAGAAGGAATATCAAAAGCATGAACCCCAGATTGTGAAAAATCCATGTTCTGTGAAGCCATTGAAGCCATGGATCTTCAAGGTCCTGTTCCGGTATGGCATATCTGTCAAGGCTGTTAGGGGTATATTGGAGGTGAAGATTCCACCAATAGTCTTTCAATAAAGAGTGTTTATACTGAAAATACCTCGGACAGTCCTTTCGATTCTGCCAATAGTCTCTGAAATAGTGCTGTTTAAGCCAGCTAAGTGGGCTTCCCATACCGTTGAGGACAAAGAGGTACATACTCACATTTCTGAAGAGTCTGTAGGTTTTGTACGATTTGTGGATCACACCACGGTGTAGGCCAACAGAATGTCCTATACCAACGGTGAGTAGTGTTATCACCGAAGTGATAATGCCCGCTTCAACCGTAATTGCTGTAAAGTCTATCAGGACTACGGGAATCAGTATGAAATAGAGCCAGAGTGTTTTACTCAGGGAGAATTTTATCTTACCAGTGGGAGTTTCGACGTTCATAATAGTTGTTTTTTATGCGATAGGTGATATAAAGGAAGTAGAGTGCCAGGAATGCCGATCCAATCCACAGGATATAGATGGTGGAGGTCTCAATCGTAAACGCGCTTAGTAGTCCTGTACTAAGAGTGGCATAAACGAGAAACAGAATTTTTGTCATCGGTTGCAGTCGCCTGTAGTTGAAGGCAATTACTATGGCACATATAACCTGCAACCCACCCAAAGCAATATGTGCCAGGAGACCAAACCAAAAGGTGAGATAAAGACCGGCCGTAACCAGAATACTGACGAGATTAAGTGAATACAGATTTTTCATAATTTTAATTTTTAAACTTTCAAAAAATATTGAAACATAAATTTCAAAGAAAAGGGAATTGATTTTCCCTCTAGTCTTTATTTTATGAACTTGACCAGGGTCTTGGTTACCCAATTCTGTTCCTGGTTTACTAGTTTAAGCAACATGGAATCCATCGTTTGGGCCAAATCATATAAAGCTTTGGTTTGCTTTATGAATTCTTTGGATTTAGGAGTACCATCATCTTTAATGTTGGACACTTCTTTTAATACCCGTACCGTCGGTTGAATTTCCCTTCGGCTTCTTTCCTTTGCAATTTGCCGGGCCAGTTCGGTCACATCTTTTTCGCTGGTGAAGTATTCCCTGCGTTCTCCAACCCGGTTCGCTTTGTACACGATGCCCCATTCCATCAAATGCCGTAAGTTCATACTGGTATTTCCCCGGGAGATCTGTAACTGCTCCATAATATCTTCCATGGAAAGCGGTTCAGGGGAGATTAGAAGCAGTGCATGTATCTGCGCCATGGCCTTATTAATCCCCCAAAGTGTTCCTAATGAACCCCAGGTAGTGATGAACTTCTCTTTTGCTTCTTTGAATTCCATAGGACAAATATATACAATATTTTTAAATTTTCAAAAATAATTGAAAGTTAATTTTTGTTATTAAAAAGCCCAGTCGGATTGTATGCTATTTATTGTATAAGTCCCGCTCTGCGAAGTAGTGCCTCGGGATTGGGTTTTTGCCCCCTGAATTTGACATACAATGTCATTGGAT
>CAZTLE010000007.1:0-42548 GCA_964614415.1 uncultured Aureitalea sp.
CTTTGTCCGCTTCCGAACGGATATCAACGTGGATCTCACTACAGGGACCACAGGGTCCTACATCGCCCATTTCCCAGAAATTATCTTTGTAACTACCATTGATAATTCGATCCTCGGGGATGATCGCCTTCCAGTGATCAAAGGCCTCCGTGTCACGTTCCAGTCCCTGGGCGTCATCTCCTTCAAAAATGGTGACGTATAACGAGTTTTTATCGATCCCCACAACTTCGGTAAGGAATTCCCAGGCCCATGCGATGGCCTCTTTCTTAAAATAATCCCCAAAACTCCAGTTCCCCAGCATCTCGAACATGGTATGGTGATATGTATCCATACCGACCTCTTCCAGGTCATTGTGCTTCCCGCTTACGCGCAGGCATTTCTGGGTATCGGTCACCCGTGTATTCTTCGCCTCCTTATTGCCCAGGAAGTATTCTTTAAACTGATTCATTCCCGCATTGGTGAACATCAGAGTGGGGTCATCTTTAATGACCATGGGTGCCGAAGCAACAATTTGATGCTCCTTGGACTTGAAAAATTCTAAAAACTGGGAACGGACCTCCTGGGATTTCATTAAGATCGTCTTTTATGGTCTTTGTTAAAGTAGTTCTAAAATTGGTGGTTAGGGGATTGCGTAAACAATTTCTATATTTGTATGTCGTTACCTACGTAGTTAACGCCACCCATCAACCGCAAAAATAGGACTTTTTAACATATGTCTAAGGTCAAATATTATTACGATAGCGAAACCCTTTCCTATCGGAAAATTGAACCCCGAAAAGGACGAAGATTCGGATTTTTCCTACTCTCGTTACTAGGGATTGCCTTGAGCGGTTTCCTGTTCTTTCTGTTATATCTGAATATTCCCGGTGTAGAGACTCCCAAGGAGAAATCTCTACAGCGAGAACTGGCCAATATGGAGTTTCAGTACGAGCAGCTGAACCGCAAGATGGATCAGGCCGAAGCGGTTTTGGATGAACTGGCCAACCGGGACAACAATTTATATCGTGTCTATTTTGAAGCCAACCCAATTCCGGACGAGCAGCGCAAAGCCGGATTCGGAGGGGTAAATCGATACCGAAACCTTGAAGGGTTCGATAATTCGAGCCTTATCATAAATACCAGTCAGCGAGTAGATGTACTTACCAAGCAGATCGTGGTGCAATCCCGTTCGCTGGACGAAGTCGCCCTGTTGGCTGAAGAAAAAGAAAAGTTACTGGCTGCAATTCCCGCCATTCAGCCGGTGCGAAATGAGGATCTTACGCACGTAGCCTCCGGTTACGGTTACAGAACCGATCCGTTTACCAAGGCGCGCAAGTTTCACTATGGAATGGACTTCACGGCACCTCGCGGAACACCTGTGTATGCCTCCGGTGACGGGGTGATCTCCCGTGCTGATAATACGGCCTCCGGATTTGGACGGCATATTCGTATAGATCACGGATATGGATACGAGAGCATATATGCGCACCTGTACAAGTACAATGTGCGAAAGGGTCAAAAAGTGAAACGCGGGGATCTTATCGGATTTGTTGGAAGTACGGGAAGATCTCAGGCGCCCCACCTCCATTATGAGATCCACAAGGACGGAGAACGCATAAATCCAATTAACTTCTATTACGGTAATTTGTCTCCTGAAGAGTTCGCCGAAATGCTGCGCACTGCACAACAGGAGAACCAATCTCTTGACTGATGCATGTCGAGCTCCCAGCCGATAAACGGTATTATAGTATTGGAGAGGTGGCCAAAGCCTTTTCGGTCAATACTTCGTTAATCCGTTTTTGGGAGAAGGAATTCGATGAACTGGCTCCTAAAAAAAATACGTCCGGCACCCGAAAATTCACGCCAGAGGATATCAAAACCCTGGAACTGATCTATCACCTTGTAAAAGAGCGTGGTTTTACCCTGGAAGGCGCTAAGATCCACCTTAAGGAAAACCGTCACAAAACACTGGATCGTTTTGAGATCGTCCGCAAGCTTGAGACCGTTAAGGCTGAGTTGCTGAAAATCAAGGAGCAACTCTAATATCGGGTAATCCGGGATTCTCTATAAAAAAACAGACTGTTACAACTCATTCGAATAGCTCGAAATATTGGGAGTCAGCTGGTAGTGCACCTTTCAGCTTATTAATTGACCGACATTCATAAATAGCAAAAGGCCACACCTGCCTTTAAAGTTAGTGCGGCCATTTTTATATATAGATACCCGTTATCGCTCGATAAAACGGGATGTGATCACTCGATTATCCTGAGTCACTGCCCTGAAGAAGTACATGCCGGTATTATAACCGCTTACATCCAGGGATCCTCGTGTAACGTCATCGAGATTTCCTTGAGAAACAACACGTCCAGTGAGATCGTAGGTCTGGTAGGACGTAAGGGTCACTCCATTGGCCACTAAGCGGAAATTCAACTCGGTTGTGGCCGGATTCGGGAATAAGGTGAGGTTGTTGGACAAATCACCGTCAATATCTTCTACGGAAAGTACCGTAGCATCCGTATCATACATTCCATTGCCGTGAGTTCCCACAAGTAGTTTATCATCAGAAGGCCGATACTCAAGATCACTCACCAGAGCAAGTCCCATCTCGTCAATTCCTTCCAGCGCCCAGTCACCGATAGTCGGATCAAGGTTGCTGTACAATCCACGTGCAGTTCCTACATAATAATTCACCTGCCCGTCTACCTCCAATATGGCTGCCGAACGAATGGAGAAAGGAGCCAAATTTTGTTCCGCCAGAGTCCAGGTTGGGTTGGCACTTGTAGCATCGTTCGTTACAAAAATGCTGGGGATGTTGTAATTTGAATAAACCACCATTGCGATATCCGGATCGTCCGGATGCATTGCGAACGCACTCACCACGGTTCCATTGGTGGTGCTTGCTCCCGAAGGTGTAATGTCTACGGCCGAGCTAATATCAACAGCATTTTGCGGGTCATCCAAACGAAGGACCCGGCCGTTACTTGTGCCCATCGCCAGGTAACTAGTGGCTGCATTATAAGCCCCTCTCGTTGTAGCGAACGATCTAATGTCAAAAGCAGCTCCAATCGAGCCCAGGTTGTCCCAGGTAGCGGGAACTACGTTTTCGGCATCGGTGGTTCGGAATAACCGATCGCCATCAGCATAATACAATAGATCTTGATTGTCCTCGTCCAGGTGGAACAAGGTTACGAACAAACTGTTGTTCGTTCCGTTGGGTCGTATACTTCTAAAAGACGGGAAGTTAGTCGCGACATTTCCGTTCTGTGAACCGAAGTAAAGCTGGAAATCAGGTCCGCGGCGAGCAATTCCTACCGAAACGCCATCTCCTCCGAAGAAAAGGGACATTTCAGAATTATTAGGAAATCCTGCCGTAGTACCTCCGATCGTGGTTCCATTGTCCTGGGCACCTCCTGCAACGAAGTCGGATCCGACTCCCTGATCCAACGCTACGTCATAATATTGATATGTTTGGTACTCATTGTTCAGATTAACCCATGCTACAGGTACAGCTGTCACATCATCGGTTCTGTGCACGCCACCGTCAGTGGCGCTAAACAGCACGTTGGAATCAAAAGGACTGAATACGAGCGAATGGATATCAGGATGATGCGTATCTCCTCCACCCAGATCATACAAAGCAAAGCTAAACTGATTTCGGTATCCTCCAATTCTTCGGAACTGGGGTTCTGTTTCTATATCGCTAATCACATAGGCATTTGTACCACCAATGGCCACAAAGTTTTCGTCGTCGGGCTTAACGCTTATCACCAGGTCATACCCAAACTGAACGGCAAAAGGATCATTTCCACCCAGATCATTGCCGGGTTCGTCAGGCAGGGTAGATGAAAAGTCGGTCCAGGTATCGGTAGACAACTCGTAGCGCCAAAGATCGGCTTCAATATTACCACCGTCTCCGTTAGCATACAGCGCATAAAGCAGATCATTGTTCGAAGGAACAGTACTCAAAACAATTCGTCCGGTGCTTCCTGAATCCCAACCGGCTGGAACTCCTTCCTGTGCAATACGTGTCCAACTACCATTTCCCGTTGCCGAAGTATGCACTCCATTGGTAGCGTTGCTGTTGAATCCGTCGATCGCCGCATACGCGCGGCCGTCTGCCGTAAAAGCTACATCAGTGTAACCAAAACTATTAGTGGCGCCATCTATCTCCAGAATGAGATCGGTGCCGTCATAGCGATAAATACTTCGAAGTGCTCCAATAAGCAGATCTCCTGTTACCGGGCTTACGGCCAATCCTGTTATGATATCGAAGGGAGAGTCGAATGCCTGTGTAAAGGGAGACTCGGTCCCCGGAATTTGATTCCAGGTCTGTCCTCCGTCCACGGACTGCCAGATACCGTTACCCGGAAAGAAGGCCCCAAAACTTGCACTGTTTCCGAACAATTCTCCTGTTCCGTAGTACCATATATTTTGAAACCCCGGACGCGGGTCCTGTACAATAGCAGTGGCATTGTGAATGTCATTATTAGCAGTAACCCGGGTCCAACTGGCCCCTCCGTTCGTAGTGCGGTAAACACCTCCACTTACTGCACCCGCAATCATGGTATTTCCAGTAGGGTCGCTAATGTCTATAACCACTTCGCGTGTTCGTCCACCAAGGTTGGACGGACCCCTGGGCACATAAACGTTCGAAGAAATCCGGGAAGAAGGATTGGTTCTTTCCTCAAGTGCTATTTGAAGTTCCAGATCTCTTTGATCCTCCGGAATAAGGCCGGTTATCGGATCTTTCTGAAGATCATACTCGTACTGAACACGTTCAATGGCAAAAAGCACACGCTCCTCCATTGATTTCTTGCTCTTTTTTTCAACTTTGATTGGCTCGATGACCGCTGTTCGATCTTGATCGCCTTCGGAAGTAATAAATAGAAGGCCCGCGATTCCCATGGAAAGTAACAGGAATACGTACGTAATTTTTTTCATAGTCTAAGGTGGTTTATTTCATTTTAAGGTGGCAAACAATGCCCCCCAAGTAGTTTGAAAAAGCGGAAGGAACTTACTAAACGCACGTGAGTTTTAACGTATTTTTAACATTACTGACTCACCTTCAGATGATTAGAAAACCCTTCTCGATTATACAACACCTATGTTCGTAATGTTCCTACTGTGATTCACAACTTTTCAAATGTTAAGAGTTGGTATGATAGCAGATCCCGAAATCAGGAAAAATTCATAACTTAACTTTCAGAAACCTCACGCATCGTGAAAAAATGGATCGTCCCTGTACTCGTTTTGAGTGTATTGGTGTTGGGAGGTGTCTGGCTGGTCATCGTCAATAGCGAGCTTAAACGTCTCGATGCCAACATTAACGCACAGTGGAAACGTGTAGAAGCTGTGCATAGCGAACGAACCGCTCTTATCCCCACTTTGATGACTGCCGCCGAAGACTACGCCGAATTTGATGAGGAAACACTCGATCTCTTATTGCGTTCTCACCGGGAAGCGCAGGTGGCTCCCATGGCCGGAACCGAAGTGAAGCAATTACATCTCGATAGATTTCAGAAAAAGCAAACTACATTGGCCAGCTCCGTTTCTGAAGTATGGCAGGTGGTCGACAGGTATCCGTATTTAAAAACGTACGACGCGTTCAAGGAACCCCTGGAGCAATTGGAAGCCGTGGCAAAAAAGATCCAACTGGAGGAAAGCAAATTCAACGAGCAGGTAGGTCTTTATAATATCCAGCTCGAAAAATTTCCAAAAGACATATTCGGTTCCATTTTGGGATATGAACACCGGGATTTCTTCGATCCCAAATAGTTGGCTTCCTACTCTCCTTCTTCGAGAAAGAATATCTCTTCCACCGGCTGTTTGAAAAGTCGGGCGATCTTAAGCGCCAGGACTGTTGACGGTACATATTTGTTCTTTTCCATAGCATTTATGGTCTGCCGGCTCACTCCGATCCGTTCTGCCAGATCGGCCTGCGTCATATCGTATTTGGCACGCTCAACTTTGATCCTATTCTTCATGGCTCCTCATTTTGAACTTCATGAAATTAAATCTCGCTACAAAAAAAAGTAATGGAGTAAACATATTGTAAACCATCATATCTATAAAGCTGAAATCATAAACAAAGATGATCGCAAACATTAGGATCACAGAGTTCAATATAATAGCCCAAACCAATGAGTCCGTTCGAAGTTTATAAATAAACTCATCCTCCTGCTTCTCTTTCGTAAATCCCACAAGGAAAGCACCAAGCAATACCATGACCATGGCAATCTCATCTGCTATGTTGTTCTCAAGAATGGAAAACTTGATCTTTCTGGTGTTATCATCGTAGTCATACTCGTAGATGGAAAGTACGCTACGCTCCAGAAAATCCGGTTGATAACTAAAATGATAAATAAAGAATCCCGCGGCCAATCCAAGCATGAGGAGAACCCAGCCAGGTTTTTTGAATTTGTTCGGTAATAAATAGTTCGTTTTCATGATTGATGATGTTTGATTTGTATGATGAATGGTTTAACTGTTTAACTGTTTAATCGGTTATTCGGTTATTCGGTTATTCGGTTATTCGGTTATTCGTTGGTTCTGAACACTTAACACTGAACACTGAACACTGAACAACAACACAAATGTAAAGTAAACTTTCTAAAAAGTAAAATAGACTTTACATTTTGTGAAATATTTACGACTTTTAATACATCTGGAAACGTATTTATTTAGTCAGTGGAAAGCATTTCCGAAAGGATATCGGAGCGGATGGACTTGATATCCGCCTGCATTTGGGTGAGCTTTGTTACCGATGCTATGAGCGGAAACCCTTTGAAATTATAGGCCAACCATGGAACCTCCCTGCCATCCGAAGTAGTCACAGGCTGTGTGCTTAACAGCTCTTTGGCATCGGCCACATGGTCCGGATACTCTTCTTCAAAATGCAGGGCCAGGGCGTTGAGGTATCCGTCCAAATGATCAAGAAAACGCTCACCATTTTCGGATATCTCCTCATTTGAAAAGAAGTATGTGTCTCCCGCGTCAGGGCTGTCCATACGTTCATAATCGTCCGGATCGGAAACCGAGGTCAAAAGTGCCTTCTTGATATCTTCGAGTTCTCCGCTGAGCGCACTGGTTATCGAATCCAGAAATACCATATTCAGCCGGGTTTCCTTCAAGAATGTCGAAGTTTCGGCCAGGACGGAATCAATAGACACATCAGTTTCGCGGTTGGCCTCTTCAAGTTGCTCGTTAATAATACTGAAAGACTCCAGCACGTCATTTGACATGGATCTTCCCACCAGAATCACAGTAATCAACCCGACTATGGCGACGATCAGTATGATAAGCACACTCCGCTTCACTATTTCTTTCTGATATATACGGTAACCGGCACTCCTGTAAAATTGAAGTGCTCTCGCAGTTTATTCTCCAGGAATCGCTTGTAAGGTTCCCTTACGTATTGAGGTAAGTTTGCAAAGAAGGCAAAACTTGGATAAGGTGTGGGAAGTTGTGTACAGAACTTGATCTTTACATATTTTCCCTTGTAAGCAGGAGGTGGATACGCCTGAATAATGGGGAGCATAACATCATTCAACTTACTGGTCTTAACCTTTTGGCTACGATTCTTATAAACGTCGACCGCCGTTTCTATTGCCTTGTAAATACGTTGCTTGGTAATAGCTGACATAAATACTATCGGCACATCGGTAAACGGTTCACATTGCTTTTTGATATACGCTTCCATTTCTTTGGAACTGGTATGATCTTTTTCTACCAAATCCCATTTATTCGCGAGAATGACAACCCCTTTGTTGTTCCGTTCGGCCAGCCAGAAGATGTTTTGCACTTGACCGTCAAAACCCCGTGTTGCGTCAAATACCACGATCACCACATCACAATGCTCAATAGCTCGAACGCTTCGCATCACCGAGTAGAACTCCAGATCTTCTTTTACCTTACTTTTTCTTCGGATTCCGGCAGTATCCACCAGATTAAACTCAAATCCGAAGCGATTGTATCGCGTATCTATACTGTCACGAGTGGTTCCGGCAATATCGGTCACAACAAAACGATCTTCCCCGATCAAGGCATTGATGAAAGACGACTTTCCGGCATTGGGCCTACCTACTACGGCAAAGCGTGGCAGCCCATCCTCCTCTTCCTCTTCGGTATCGGGAAGTACCTTGACCAGGTCATCCAACAACTCTCCTGTACCACTTCCATTGATGCTCGAAATCGTGTAGTATTTTTCAACGCCCAGCGAATAAAACTCAACCGCATCATTCTGCCGGTTGGAACTGTCTACTTTATTAACCGCAAGGAAAAAAGGCTTTTTGCTCTTCCGAAGCAACTGGGCGACTTCTTCATCCATACCCGTAACCCCGGTTTCCACATCAACCATGAAAATAATGGCGTCCGCCTCATCAATAGCCAGTTCAACCTGCTTGTCGATCTCCGCTTCAAAAATATCGTCGCTACCCACCACATAGCCACCGGTATCGATAAGAGAGAACTCTTTTCCATTCCAGTCACTTTTACCATAATGCCGATCACGGGTAACACCACTCACCGCATCCACGATCGCCTCCCGGCGCTGGATAAGTCGGTTAAAGAAAGTGGATTTCCCCACATTGGGTCGTCCTACGATAGCAACGATGCTCATAGTCAATTAATTTGGGGGCAAAGGTACTGCTTTAAATCGAAGAAAAAACCGTAAATTAAATGCTACAAACAACAAAAATGAGTCTTTCGAACGAAGTCGTATTACGCCCCCGTTTCCAGATTGAATTGAACCGGAGCAATACTTCTGCGCTGGAATTGTTTGAGGAAGCAGGAAAAAAACAATCACGGTTCGTCATCACTCGGGTTGACGATCATGTATTTATTCGCCTGCCCAGGGATAAGCAACATTTCTGGTCGCCTCAACTGGATTTGGAAATCATGGAAATAGATGAAACGGATAGCAGGCTGTTTGGGCTTTTTGGTCCACGGCCGGCCGTATGGACCATGTTCATGTTCATTCACTTCGGGGTAGCCACTTTGTTCATCGGATTTGCTATATGGGCTTACTCCAATGCCAAGCTCGATAATCCGTACGGCTTGCAACTCGCCCTGATGGGACTGCTCGTCATTGGGTGGTTTGTGTTGTATTTTGCGGGTCGGATGGGTAAGGCTGCCGGAAAAGACGAAATGCACGAACTGTATCGCTTCATGCAGGATACCCTGAAACTCTAGTTGTTGTAGCCAAAACGCCTTAGCTGACGTTCATTGCTTCGCCAGTTCTTATTGACCTTCACATACAATTCGAGATGCACCTGCTTCCCAAAGAATTTTTCCAGGTCCTTTCGGGCCTCTACTCCTACCCTTTTGATCGCTTCTCCCTTATGCCCTATTATGATCCCTTTTTGTGACTCACGCTCCACCATGATCACACTTCGCATCCGGATAATGGATTCTTCCTCAAAAAACTCTTCCGTTTCTATTTCTACTGAATACGGAATCTCTTTCTTGTAATGCAGCAGGATCTTTTCGCGTATGATCTCATTGACAAAAAAACGTTCGGGTTTATCTGTTAACTGATCCTTAGGATAGAAAGGCGGTGATTCCGGCAGGAGGTCAATGATGCGGGTAAACACTTCCTTCACCCCGAAATTCTCAAGCGCTGAAATGGCAAACACCTCGGCATTGGGCACACGTTCCTGCCAGGCACTTACGGCTTCGTTAAGTCGGTCTTCATCACCCAGATCGATCTTGTTAATGAGTAATAGCACCGGAATCTTTGCGGAAGTGATTTTTCTGAAGAACGCTTCGTCCTTCAACTCCTTCTCACCCAACTCAACAATATATAAGAGCACATCGGCATCTTCGAAAGCAGATTTCACAAAATCCATCATACTTTCCTGAAGCTCATACGCCGGTTTAATGATACCCGGAGTATCACTCAACAACACTTGAAAATCCTCCCCATTCACGATACCGAGAATGCGATGGCGTGTAGTTTGTGCCTTGGAAGTAATAATGGAAAGGCGCTCTCCTACAAAGGCATTCATGAGCGTACTCTTGCCTACATTGGGATTTCCGATGATATTTACAAAACCAGCCTTGTGGGACATTGTGTTTATTTTCGGCAAAGATACTGTGAAAGCCTCAAGGTCCCGGTATTATTTCTGAAGCTTTTGTACCAAAGGTCCTACGGATAGTCCCTGAACCACAATCGAGAAGACGACCACCACATAGGTAATCACCAGAAACAGATCGCGATGCATCTCAGCAGTAAGGCCCAATGCCAGAGCAATGGAGATACCTCCCCGCAGTCCTCCCCAGGTCATAATAAGGTTGGTTCGCGGGACAAAATCAAGGCGCTTCTTGAAGAAATTGATCGGAACCAAAAGCGATACGTAACGGCACAACAGAACAATCGGAATGGCCAATACTCCGGCCACGAAGTAATTTCCTTCCCAGGTAAGCACCAGGATCTCCATACCGATGAGCACAAAGAGTAAAGTATTCAGGAGGATATCTATGAGTTCCCAGAACTTGTCCACGTAATTTTCGGTGATCTCCGACATGGCTGTTTGACGCACGGTATCGTTCCCTACCACCAAACCAGCAGCTACCATGGCAAGAGGTGCAGAAAGATGCAGCTTCTGAGCTAGCACCGTACCGCCCATTACGGCAGCCAGTGTGATAATCACTTCAATATCATAATCGTCAATAGATTTCATGAGTCGGTACGAGATCCAACCCAGCACAATCCCCAATAAGATTCCACCTATCACTTCCTGGCCGAATAGTGCCACCACATCCATGGGTTCTATGTTTCCACCCCCTTTGGAGGCAATCTGAAAAATAGTAAGGAAAACCACCACACCAACACCGTCATTGAACAGGGATTCCCCAACGATCTTGGTCTCCAGTTTTTTAGGAACACCGGCTTTTTTGAGGATTCCAAGGACAGCTATCGGATCGGTAGGTGAGATCAAAGCACCAAACAGCAAGCAATAGATATAAGCCACTTCGAGTCCGAAGAGTGGCAACAAATAAAACATGACTGTACCTACCAGGAATGTCGATACCAATACACCCAGGGTTGCAAACACCAATACCGGCCATCGCTGCACGCGCAGTTGCTCGAAATTGGTATGCAAGGCTCCGGCAAAGAGCAGAAAACTCAGCATAATATCCAGTAGCACCGTCTTAAAGTCGATATGCGTAATGATATACCGTTCGGCATTCAATAGTGTCGAATCAAAGTAGCTCAGTGCAAATACGGCCAACGTAAAAATGATCGTAATGATCATTAAACCAATGGTATTAGGGAGCTTTAAAAAACGAACATTAATGTATCCGAAAATAGCCGAAAGCAGCACCAGGACAGTGATGATGAGAAAGTAATCCATAGGGTTTAAATGTGAGCGCTAAGATAATGGTTAATCGGTGGAAGTTTTGAGTTTTGAGTTTTGAATTTTGAATGGTAGTAGTGAGAATTGAGTAGTGAGGTGTGAGTTGTGAGTAGTGAGGTATGAGTTGTGGGAATGGAGACAGGAATCAGGAGTCAAGGACCAGGATGGACTTCACAATTCATTATTCGTGATTCTGTATTCGATATTTAAGTAGTAGTGAGTATTGAGATGTGGGAATGGAGACAGGAATCAGGAGTCATGACCCAGGATTTCATAATTCATTATTCGTGATTCTGTATTCAATATTCAGTTAGTATTGAGTATTGAGAGGTTAGTATTGAGAGGGTGGAATTTTTACCCTGAGCCTGTCGAAGGGTGGAATTTGGGTTTTGAGTTTTGAGTTCTAAATTTTGAGTTCATATTGTTTGGTTGTGAAGTCAACTTTCAAAAGTAATTTAGCACTTAAAATTTAAAACTTATCATTTATGACTCCAGTTCTTCGGATCATCACTGTCGTTGGGTGATAGACCGAGGACATCGCCTTCAGTGGTGACACCAAGCCCAACCACGCTCCGGTTCACATAGTTGAAATAACTTGTGACCTGATTGATCTCAAGGATTTCCCCATCCGTAAATCCAGCCGCGCGTAGTGCCTCAATATCTCCTTCAGAAACAGAAGTATGAGCCAGAGTCAGTTTTCGGGCGTAAGCCATTCCGAGGTCATAATGAGTCCTGAAGAAATCGGCTACCAGATCATCCTTAATGGCCGTAAAAAATGCATCGGTTCGCGTATCGTCATTCCAAAGTCGGCGTAAGCCGGCGAGATGGTGTTCCACACAATAAGCGCATTTGTTAAGATGGCTGACGTAAACCCCCAATGCTTCCAAATACCATTTGGGCAAAGCGTTGTTGGAATTGTGCAACACACTCTTGTAAAGTGTCATATGTCCCGTAAGAGTATGAGGCCTTAGGCTGTGAATTGCGAGTACATTGTCAATGTTATTATTTGGCCCTTTCACCCTGTCATACAAACGTTTAAGTCGGGGGTCGGCCTCCTCATAAGAGATCACTTCTATCCAGCTCATGGGTATCGGTTTTTCAGGAATGATTCCGAAGTTACAAAATCCTTGATGCTTATTTCGTGAAAACCTATAGTGTAAAGCCCTTCCCTACACCCTTAACGGTATGTTAAATACTTGCCAAATGCATAGGAAAATCGTTACTTTTAGGACTCTCAAAAAAGACGCTTCATACCATCTAAGGCGTTCAAAAAGAGGTTTGTCTTTCAAATTTGCTAACCGTTGGAAGATGTTCCTTGTCATTTTAAATTAACCAAACATAAAGGAAGTTCATATGAAACGACGAAACTTTATCCAATACGCAGGATTAGGTGCAGGCGCTTTAATGATGCCATCCCTTCTTATGGGGAATGACATTCCAGTCGAAGCGCTTCTTGATCCCGGTATGGATGTCATGCTTAAGAAAAGACTG
This sequence comes from uncultured Aureitalea sp., assembly GCA_964614415.1. GTDB lineage: Bacteria > Bacteroidota > Bacteroidia > Flavobacteriales > Flavobacteriaceae > CAZTLE01. The sequence continues at coordinate 12,828 of CAZTLE010000007.1, forward strand.
GCAGACGTAGCGCTCAACACGGCGCGATCTGCCGGGGCAAGCTACGCCGATGCCAGAATTGGAAGGTACCTCAACCAGTTCGTATTTACCCGTGAAGACAAAGTACAAAACGTGGTGAATACCGAGTCGTTCGGAATAGGTATCCGGGTTATTGCCAACGGAACCTGGGGCTTTGCCTCCACAAACAATGTGACCGACGACGGAATCAAAAAAGCCACACTTCAGGCAGTAGCTATTGCCAAGGCCAATTCCAAAATTCAGAAAGAGCCTGTAAAACTGGCTCCTGTTAAAGGCCACGGAGAGGTTAGCTGGAAGACTCCAATTAAGAAAGATTTTAAAGAAGTACCTATTTCTGAAAAAGTAGATCTGCTTCTTAGTGCCAATGCAGCCGCCATGGAAAATGGAGCGAACTTCGTGAATTCGGCCCTGTTCATGGTCAACGAGCAGAAGTACTTCGCTTCTACCGAAGGTTCTTATATCGATCAGGACGTACACCGTATCTGGCCGACCTTTGGAGTTACTGCAATCGACCGATCTGCCGGTAAGTTCAAATCACGTCAGGCAATGAGTGCTCCCATGGGCATGGGTTATGAGTATATGGACGGTTTGGCTTCCGAAAAGATCGAAGGACCGGAAGGCATCAAATTATACAGAAAGAGTTACGACATCGTGGAGGATGCTATCCTCGCTGCCAAGCAGGCGAAGGCCAAGCTTACGGCCAAGTCGGTTGACGCCGGAAAATACGATCTCGTACTCGAGCCTAACCACCTGGGCCTTACGATTCACGAGTCAGTGGGTCACCCACTTGAGTTGGATCGCGTTCTGGGTTATGAGGCAAATTATGCCGGAACCAGTTTTGCTACCCTCGACAAGTGGAAAACCAAGAATTTCCAGTATGGTAGCGACATCGTGAACCTGGTGGCCGATAAAACGCAACCGGGATCTCTGGGTGCCGTAGGATATGATGACGAAGGTGTGAAAACCAAGCAATGGGATCTGGTTCGCAACGGTATCCTGGTGAATTACCAGGCCATCCGGGATCAGGTGCATATGATCGACCAGAACGAATCTCACGGTTGCTGCTACGCACAGAGTTGGAATGATGTTCAGTTCCAGCGTATGCCGAATGTATCGCTTGAGCCGGGTACAGAACAATACTCGATCAACGATATGATCAGTGATGTGGAAAAAGGAATATACATTGCCGGTAGAGGTTCCTACTCTATTGATCAGCAACGCTATAACTTCCAGTTTGGTGGTACGGTGTTCTACGAGATCAAGAACGGTAAGATTGTAGGTCAGCTTGAAGACGTTGCTTACCAATCTAACACCCAGGAGTTCTGGAATTCCTGTGTGAAGATATGTGACGAACGCGATTACCGTGTATTCGGATCGTTCTTCGATGGCAAAGGGCAACCTTCTCAAATTAGTGCCGTGTCGCACGGTAGTTCTACTACCCGATTTAATGATGTAAACGTGATTAATACGGGACGAACTATTTAATAACTTCTAACAATACTATTATGGCTATATATACCAAAGAAGAGGCACGGAAGATTATGGAAAAAGCGTTGAGTTTTTCCACGGCCGATGCCTGCGAAGTAAACCTGAACGGAAGTGAGAGCGGTAATATCCGCTACGCCCGAAATACGGTATCTACCGCCGGGCACCGTTCTAATCAAACCCTGGTTGTTCAGTCCAACTACGGGAAGAAATCGGGAACAGCGACCATCGATGAATTCGATGACGCTTCCCTGGAAAAAGTAGTTAAGAGAGCCGAAGAGCTTGCCAAGCTATCTCCCGAGAATCCGGAGTTCATGGCGCCCCTGGGCCCTCAGACCTATGACGAATCGAAGACCTTCAGTGAATCTACGGCAAAGATCACGCCTGAGTTTCGTGCGGAAGTGGCCGACAGCAGTATCACTCCTGCTGCCAGTAAGGATGTGACGGCGGCCGGATTCCTAAACGACTCTTCGGGATTCGGAGCAATGATGAATAGCGAAGGACTGTTCGCCTATAATAAATCCACCAATCTCAATTTCACGGTAACCATGCGTTCCAACGACGGTACCGGTTCGGGATGGGTGACTCGCGATTATAACGACGTTTCAAAATTCGATCCGGTTGAGGCCTCTCAAGTGGCTATCGATAAGGCACTCATGTCAAGAGAGGCCAAGGCTATTGAACCGGGTAAATATACGGTGATCCTTGAGCCCGCAGCATCTATCGGACTGCTTCAAAATATGTTTGGATCCTTCAATGCGCGTACGGCGGATGAAGGGCGAAGCTTCATGTCCAAAGAAGGCGGAGGTACCAAGCTGGGTGAAAAGATCGTCGATGAGCGAATCAATATTTGGTCCGACCCATTACATCCGGATGTACCAACATCTACATGGAATGGAGCGGGACAATCACTCAAGAAAATGAATTGGGTGGAAAATGGGGTTGTGAAAAACCTGGCTTACAGTCGTTACTGGGCCAAGGAAAAAGGTGTTGAAGCCGTACCATTCCCTTCAAACGGAATCATGGCCGGTGGTGACGCCTCGCTTGAAGACCTCATTAAAGACACCAAGAAAGGAATTCTGGTCACTCGATTATGGTACATCCGAAGTGTTGACCCACAGACTTTACTGTATACCGGGCTAACGCGCGACGGAACCTTCTTTATCGAGAACGGAAAGATAAAGCATCCGGTTAAGAACTTCCGGTTTAACGAAAGTCCCATTATCATGTTGAACAACCTTGAGACCCTGGGTCAGCAAGTGCGTATCAATGGAAATCTCATTCCATACATGAAAGTACGGGACTTTACATTCACCAGTTTGTCGGATGCCGTATAGTTTGTAATACTAGCATGAAACTGGTTGTTGTGAATTCATCAGAACAGCCAGTTTTTTGTTTCTATATCAACCAATCGTTTGTCTAATGTAATGGTGCGTTTTGGTAACTAATAATTTCTTTTTTACCCGATTGCAATATGAGTCCGGAGATTGGGACACAGATCAGCGTATGCCCTCCAATCTTCTGAACTCCCTTGTTGAGTACACCAATTTAAGAGTAGACACCCGCGAAAATATTATCCCGTTGAGCAGTGATGACATTTTTAAATGTCCGTTCTGCTATATCTCAGGTCATAAGCTCGTTGAATTCACCAAAGCGGAACGCGAGAATTTCAAGAAATATGTACTGAATGGCGGTTTTGTGTTTGCGGACGACTGCAACCATGATATTGACGGACTCTTTGCCAAGTCGTTTGAACGACAAATGGAACTCATTTTTCCGGGGGAATTGAAAAAGATTCCCAACGATCATGAGATCTACAATATTTTCTTCGAGTTTGAAGACGGCCCACCAACCACCTCCCAGGAGTTGAACGGATGGGGTGACGACCTTGTCCACGACTATCTGAAGGCTATCATCGTTAATGGTCGCATTGGTGTCCTGTACAGCAATAAAGATTACGGTTGTGAATGGGACTATGATTTCAGAAACAAACGCTGGTATAAAATCGATAACACACGCTTTGGAGTGAACATTGTTATGTATGCACTCACCTCATAAACACCAATTAATGGATACAGAACTAGCCAATATAGAACAGGAAGTCAACCAGTTAACCTCCCGACTCTCCCAACTTAAGGAAGAGATCGGGAAAGTGATCGTAGGCCAGGAAGAGACCGTGGACCAATTGCTTATCGCGTTTTTAGCAGGTGGCCATGCGCTGCTTGAAGGAGTTCCCGGCTTGGCCAAAACACTTATGATCCGAACCCTGGCGGCTTCTATTGATCTTTCCTTTAAGCGAATTCAGTTTACGCCGGATTTGATGCCTTCGGACATCATCGGTACCGAAATCCTGGAGGAAGACCACAGCACGGGAAAGAAATTTTTCAAGTTCAACAAGGGACCCATTTTTGCCAATATCATCCTGGCAGATGAGATCAACCGTACACCACCTAAAACCCAGGCAGCTCTGCTCGAAGCCATGCAGGAGTTTGAGGTGACCTATTCGGGAAAGACTTATCATTTGGACAGACCCTTTTTCATCCTTGCTACGCAAAACCCTATCGAGCAGTCGGGAACCTTTCCACTTCCGGAGGCTCAGCAAGATCGTTTTCTGTTTTATATAAAGATAGGATACCCAAATGAGCAAGACGAGACTACAATCCTGCACAACACGACCGGAACACGCAGTGAAAGTCCTGATAAGGTACTGGGCGGAGATGACATTCTCCGACTGCAGCAATTGGTTCGGGAAGTTCCCATTAGCAATGATCTCGTTACGTTTGTAAGCAAACTGGTACGAGCCACACGGCCGGAAACCACGACCCATGAAAATGTAAAGGAATGGGTGAACTGGGGTGCAGGACCCCGTGCCGGGCAGGCGTTAATTCTCACTGCCAAGGCAAGAGCTTTACTAAACGGAAGACTCGCCGTTACCCTGGACGACCTTACCCGTGTCGCGTATCCTGTGCTACGACATAGGGTTATTGTAAACTTTAGAGCAGAAGCCGAAGGCATTACTTCGGATCATATCACAAAAACACTTCTGAAGGAGCTCACTCCTTCCGTATCACGGTGAAACAAGACTACCACGATCTGTTACGGCCCGATATCGTAAAAAGCATATCGGGATTGGCGCTCATCTCACGAGTGATCGTGGACGGTTATTTGTCCGGACTCAATCACAGCCGACGGGTAGGCTCCGGAATGGAATTTAGTCAGTTTCGTAGCTATCAACCGGGTGACGATCTGCGCTTGCTCGACTGGAAAATGCTGGCGCGTTCCGGGCGTTATTACATTCGCCAATCCGAGATAGAAACCAACATCGCGGTTAAGTTTATTGTGGATGCCAGTAATTCTATGGCCCACGTGGAAGGAGAGTTATCCAAAATGGACTATACCCGGGTCGTTGTGTCTTCGCTGGCTTATCTCGCACAAAGCCAGGGAGATGCCGTTGGTCTCTTTGCATTGAATGACGAAACCCTGCATAGCATCTATCCTAAAGTACAAAAGCAGCATTTTAATCGGTTGTTGCTCGAACTCCTTCAGATCAGGAATAGTGGACGCTGGCCGCTGGATCCAAGGGCCTCCCAAAAACTGCACGACAGGAATCACAAGGAACTCATCGTTTTTGTGACCGATCTTTATGAACACGATCAAGAACTCATAGAATTCATAAAACGCCTGAAAACATCACGGAATGAAGTAATTGTTTTACACATTATGGGTGCCAACGAACTCGAATTCAATTATGAGGGCAACGTCACGTTTGAAGATCTGGAAACGGGCACCAGGTTGAAGGTGGATGCGGCCGAGGCCAAGAAAGAGTATCTGATCGCATTGGAGGAAATGTTATCTGAAACCAGGAATGCACTGATGGCCAAGGACATCAATTATCACCTGTTCCGTTTGGATGATCCTATAGGTGAAACCCTGCAATTGTTCCTGAAAAAAAGACTGAAGCTGATATGAGTTTTCTGAATCCTTCCTTTCTTTGGGGACTTCTGGCATTGGCCATTCCCGTTACCATCCATTTCCTAAGCAAGAAGGAGGGAAAGACGATCAAAGTAGGTAGTATTAAATTTCTTCGGGAGGCCGATTCCAAGCAAAGCCGAAGCATACAGTTCAATGAATTTTGGTTGCTCCTGCTCCGGTTGCTTACCATAGCGTTGTTGGTGTTCATACTGGCCGAGCCGGTGATTCGCTCCAGGGAACGCAACACACCGCTAACCTATCTTTTAGAGCCATCGCTACTTGAAACGGAAGCTATGTCTTCACTGCTGGATTCCCTGGAAAGCCAGGGAGAGATACGGTTACTGACCAATGATTTCCCGGGAATAGATGATCTGGACTGGGAGGATCTTCCCAAGACCACACCAAACTACTGGCAACTTGCCCGGTGCATGGGAACTATTAAGTCCGACAGCATCGTGGTGCTTACAAAAGCCCTCCGCAAGGGGTTCAAAGGACAGCGCCCCACCGTGGCAAAGAACATACAATGGATAACGATACCTGCAGAAGACCGTTTCGAAGATATAGTTCGCGTTGATCACGACACCAAAAATGCGCGTCTTCTCATTCAATCAGGTGCCGGAGATCACCTCGGGTTCCGAACCGAATTGGTCCCGATCGATGGAGAAAAGATTCAATTGAACAGTACCGGTGATAGCATTAGGGTTGCCGCCGAAGGCTTGAATGCCTTGTTACCTGCAAATGAGATCACGGAACGACGTGTTTTACTCTATCACGATACGGAATATACCAGTGATGCTAATTATCTGGAGGCCGCTTTCAAGGCCCTGTCATCCTACCTGAACCAGCCCATCACGCTGGAACGCACCGCCGAGCCAGTCGCAAAAGACTCGTTGTACGACATAGTTGTATGGTTGGGCGAAGAAGCTCCGGGAGTGACGGGCAGTAATACACTTACGTATCGTTCGGATCCGCTGCATACCAGGTTAATTACCGAAGGTAGTACTTCAGGCAATTATCATCTCACAAGGCGACTGAATACGGAGAACATCCTGGACTATGATCTGGCCTTGTCACTCCGACCACTACTGAACTTATATCCGGGGCTGGACAGCAAAGTCCTGAAAAATGACCTTCGCACACTGAATAAAGCTGAATTCACACCCCGTTATGAGGATGTTAAAACAGTTCGGTCCTACGCGAATATTCTCTATATTTCAAAGTGGTTGTGGTTACCGCTCATCCTGATAGTCATGACAGAACGTTTATTAGCACGTTATAGAAAACAATGAGTAGAGGTCCGCACATATTGACAACATTTGCACGTCGTTGGAAGCGCGCGCTGTACCTTCAAACCGGATTATACGCGCTTGGAATGGCGGTGCTCGTCTTCTTTGTGAGTCAGAATCTTTGGCTGGCCCTGGGCGCTATGATCGTGACCTCTTTCCTTGCTGCTGCACTCATTAAGCCCTGGAAACCTACCGCGACGATGGCCAGTAGTTATATCGATGCCCATCTTGAATCGGCAGAATACAGTTCCGGTTTGTTGTTGGCCTCTTCTGATGAACTTTCAGGTCTGGCACGGCTTCAGGAGCATAAAATCACATCGCATCTAAGGGAAGTGGTTCGAACACTAAAACCACCGGCTCCCTGGTCTCGTAGTTTAATCACCACTGCGGTTCTTATTATGCTGGGATTCCTCGCCTATCAGTTTAATGTGGTGCAATGGTTCAATCAACCCGGGACTCCAATTGAAAACACCGCTGTAATTCCTTTCACTCCGGTAGATTCCACACAGACGTCTCGTGTCGCTCCCGCTATTCAGGAGCAATGGGTTACCATACGATACCCGGCGTATACAGGCGTTCCTGCGAAACGAACTTCAGAAATGAACATTAAGGCGGTGATCGGTGCTACGGTCTCCTGGCAACTTGATTTTGATACTGAAGTGAAAGGTGTAAGCCTGCAGAGCTTGGGCAACGACTATCCCATGAAACTGAATAATGCCTCCTTCACCGGAGGTACTACCCTGGCAACCTCCGGATTCTATAATTTTCGGTTTGAGGACCTGGAAGGCAATCCCTATTTATCCGATCTGTATGCCATCGAAGCCATAAAAGATGCCAGTCCAACAGTAGAGATCAAGGGCCTTAAGCAATTCACTACCTTCAATTATTTTGAGGATAAAGTGGTTCAGTTCAGTACGGCAATTTCAGATGACTTCGGAATTGCCGATGCGCATATAGTCGCGACGGTCAGTAAAGGTTCCGGTGAGTCGGTCAAGTTCCGGGAGGAGAAACTGTATTTTGAAAGTGGCCTCAACCGGGGATCAAAGAGCATGCTGCTTTCCAAGAAAATTGATCTGGATGCATTAAAGATGGAACCGGGTGATGAATTGTACTTCTACGTAGAGACGGCTGATTATAAAACACCCGGACCCAATATCTCCCGAAGCGAGACCTATTTTGCGACCATTAAGGACACTACGAGCTACGAATTCAGCCTGGAAGGAACACTGGGAGTAGATTTGATGCCCGACTATTTCAGGAGTCAGCGGCAACTCATCATCGACACCGAAAAACTCATTAGCGAACGCAAACGACTTTCGGAATACGATTTCAATTTCCGAAGTAACGAGCTTGGATATGATCAAAAAGCGTTACGGGATAAGTACGGGGAGTTTATGGGCATAGAGAACGAGATCGCCATTGCTGAAACCGGGCCCGAAGTTGATATTGATGGAGTTGTTGAAGAAGATCACGATCATGAAGATGAAGATGAGGACCCTCTTTCCGAGTATACCCACGATCACGACGGCAGTAACGAACACAATTTAGTCGACACCCATGATGATCATGACCATGAAGATGAGGAGGACTCCGACAATCCTTTGGCTGAATACATGCACGATCACGGCGATCCGGAAATGGGTACTTTATTCCAGGAATCCCTAAAAGCCAAACTGCTTAAAGCCCTTGGTGAGATGTGGGATGCCGAGTTATACCTACGCCTCTATGAACCGGAGAAGTCACTGCCTTACCAGTATCGCGCCCTGAAACTCATTCAGGATATTAAGAACAGTGCGCGAATCTACGTACATCGTATTGGATTTGATCCGCCGCCTATCAAAGAGGAATCCCGCCTATCAGGCGATCTGGATGAAGTACATGGTTACCGAAAGAGTGAGGATGCTGCAATGCCGGAAGAATATCCGAATATACGATCGGCCGTTGTGCTTCTGGGTGATTTGATCTCACAAGAAAAAGAATTAGATGCCACTCACCGACAGTTATTGGAGCAAGCCGGGAACGAATTGGCCGGTTTGGCCGTAGAATTCCCCGGGGCGCACCTGTCAACTTTACAACAGCTAAAATGGGCCGCCGAAGGCCGTGAGATGGATGAAGAATCGCTTCGCGATATTCGCAAGGGACTTTTTAGGGCACTCCCGGAGGCAAAGTCCAATCCTGTGCGTTCTGCCCGGTTTATGGACGCCATCGATACCCTACTGCTAAAAGAACTGGAAGTCCATGACGAATGACCTCAGCTTCCTACATAACTCCTGGTTTTGGCCTGTAATCGCCCTTGCGGTACTGGTATGGGGGTTATTCCTCTGGAAAGAGCTTTCACAACGTAATAAACCCCGATTTTGGCTGCGTGCTATCGCCTCGCTATTAGCTGTCATTTCCCTGGCCTGTATTGCTTTACGGCCACAGCTTAAAACCGACCGGGTAGCGAATAGCGTGATCCTGCTCACTGAAGGGTATCAACAAGCGCAACTCGATAGTTTTTCAAAACTATATCGGGGTATCGAAACTCAAAACTATCGGGAAGGTGAACCATTTATCGACCCGCAGAACCGGCCGGAGTCAGTCTATATTCTGGGACAAGGTGTACGTGATTTTGATCTTTGGCAGTTAGATTCTATAAAAACCTCCTATCTGGGAGGAGCTGATATTAGTGGTGTAGCGCGGATTCAGTATGATCCGAAAAGCACTCAGGGATCGCGAATGCGGTTTGCCGGGGAGTACCGAAATGCCGAGCAGGGCTATCAATTGGTTCTGCTAAACGCGGCGGGTGAATCGGTCGACTCTGTGACTATTGGGAATGAGGATATTGAAAAATTCGATCTGTTTGGCTCTGCCAATACCATAGGCCCTCAAAATTTTCAGTTGGTGGAAAAGGATTCCCTGGGAGAGATACTTGGTTCCAACCCACTGCCTATGGTCATAGAAGCCAACCGGTTTTTTGATGTCCTGCTTGTCAATGACTTCCCTACCTTCGAAAATAAGTATCTAAAGAACTTTTTATCGGAAAGCGGTCATGGGGTTGTGACGCGAACCGGGCTTACTCGCGGACGTTTCAAGTACGAGTATTTTAATTTGAACTCCCGACCACGAGTGCAATTCTCTCAGGACGCACTGCGAAATTTTGATCTGCTGATTATCGACCTTGCGTCACTGCGGAAATTGTCCGCAGCGGGCCGGGGAGCTTTGGAACAGGCCATTCGAGAGGACGGACTCGGCGTCTTTATTTTACCGGAACCTGCATTGTATACGGCTCGCCTGCCTATCACCGGTTTTCCGTTTGAGCGGAGCCGGAAACGGGAGTCAGCGATTGACGGTATTGCGACAACGAATGTTGCGCATTATGGATATTCCTTTGGTTCTAAATTCTCGATGGAACCTATTCACAGTTCAAATGGTGAAGTGTTGTCGGCCTATCAACGCTTAGGTGCGGGTAAACTTGGGACGTCGGTGCTGGAGAATTCGTATCAGATGGTACTGGACGGTAAGCAAGGGGTTTATCGCAGGCTATGGACCGATATTGTAGAATCGCTTGGCAAGGAAGAGGTAAGCGAAACCATGTGGTCTTCGAACGGGTTGTGGGCGCATGTAGATGAGCCGTTTGTGTTCGAAGTGCGAAGCAGGAAGTTCGAAGCACAAAGTTCGAAGCTGGAAGTTAGAAGTGGTGATGGTGCCAGTATTTCGTTAAAACAAGACTACGATGTTCCAACTCTTTGGACAGGGACGGTCTATCCTAAAAATATGGGTTGGAAACGGCAGGAAGTTGTTGGGGACAGTAGTTCGGTCTTCCATTATTTTGTGGTGGATAGTGCTGCCTGGCCCTCTGTCATGGCCTATTCGACTCAGCAGCAAAACCTACGGCATTTCGACAGCTCAGATACCATAGAAACTCAGCGAAGTTCGACTCCGGTTCCCGTCAATCTGTTATGGTTCTTTGTTCCGTTTGTCCTCAGCATGGGTTATTTGTGGCTGGAGGGGAAGGTGTAGGAAGTTGGATGCTGGGAGTTGGAAGATTGAAGTACTAATTATGACTTCCATACATCAGACACCACTCTTCGAGCTCGTCTCACACCTGTCTGCCCCCAGGCAGGCTCGGTCCGCGGTTACCGAGCTCCGAGTGTCGGCCAGAGCTTTAGCATGGGCCGATGTATCGAGGAGCGGATATTATTTGTGGTTGGAAGGGAAGGTTTAGTGGTTGTTCGGAGCTGGAAGTTGGAAGATTGAAGTGGTGATCACTCAAGTCCGGAATTTATATCGAATGATTTCTTATCAAAGTTGCGAATCATCTCATGTTAAAAGTTAACAACCTACGTTTTGTATATGACTCTTGATCAGAAAGGTAGGTATTACACATGTTATTGTTCACCGTTTTTTACTTTAAATTCCGGAGCAAGCACTCTTATTCTTTCAAGTAGATATTTGTGCTTCCTTGGATCCCTGCTTTTAAGTTTCTTAGAAATATTTGTAAAATTTTCAACATTGTTTTTCATTGCATGGATACAAGCAAGATTGTAGAGTCCATCATTTATTTCGTAGTTTGACTTAGCATATTTCATACCTAGCTTGACATAGTTCTCTGATTCGTCCAGGCGATTTAATCTTTTCAACATTGCTCCCTTATAGATAAAAAGTCGTGCTTTCATATCTCCCTTCAAATCGTTTGGCAAATACACAATGGCATCTGCATAAGATTGCAAAGCTTTAAGATTAGTTTCCCATCCCCGTCGGGAATTTGCAAAAGCCACTCCCTTATTAAAATAAAGCTCCCAATTATTTGATATTTCCCTGGTTACTAGATCATATTGAGTGGCTGCTTTAAACCATTTTCCGTTAGAGGCAAAAGCCTTAGCCATTGAGATATTCAGCTCATAGCTATTTTCCTCTGGGATAATTTCTAAGGACTCAATTTTTGACGATATTTCGCTAAGTGTTGCCTTGAATTCGGAGTTTATTCGTTGTACTTCATTTAATAGGTCGAACGAATTTGTATCCACATTTGCCTCAGCTAACGTCCTTTCCAGCTTTTGTTTTAATTTGTCTCTTTCTTTTATAAGTTCTTCCTTATTTCTATCGGCCCACTTTTCAGTTCTCTTCAACTCCTCATCAAATGCATCTAGCCTTTTTTGCAGTACATCTTCCTTTTCTTTGAAGGCAGTTTTCATCATTATAGAAAACCTAATTATAAATCCTAGGACCCCCAAGGTTAAAAGTCCATTAACAAATACCATCCATTCTTTAATCTGGTCCATTTTACTCTCTTAAATAGCTCTTAAAATCCGAATAAAGTTACCCGTCCAACTTTACCTGCATATAGAGTTCATAGTCATGCTGCTAAATTGCAAGAGGACTCGTTAGGGTATGACTAACGTCCAATTAAACAAAAACCCCAGCAACTCATTCGCTTAAACCGAACAAACTCTGGGGAGATGATTAAAGATAGGGATTATTGGTGGAAGTTGGAAGTGTGAAGCCAGAAGATGGGAGCATTAACTATGACTTCGACACGTCAAACATTACTCCAGAGCTCGTTTAACGGTTAGTGAACTCTTACTGCACTTTGAACGTCCATCTGCGTTAACGCTTCGGTGGACATATTGAGGAGCGGACTATGCGGATGCGATTCTTCGCTGCGCTCGGAATGACAAGCGCACGTCATTTCGAACCGCCAGGGGTGGTGAGAAATCACATCCCAATAAATCAGCACTTTCTACTTCAAACCAAACGCATTCTTAAGATGGGTCAGGCCCTCTCCTGTAGATGCCTGGGTATAGATGAAATTCAGCATATCGTAATAACCCGTAAACTCACTGTCTGTGGGGACCGTGCCTGCATCAGGGGCCACACAGGTAAAAGAGTGCAGTGTTCCGGTGGTGTTTGGCGCAATCCCGAAATTTGAATTTGCAACAGTGGTCACCTTATACTGTGTATAGATAATCTCCATATTCCCGTCACTTACATGCCAGGTGTGAGGTGTGCTGCTCAGTGCACCTTCATCGAAGATCTGTATTTCGGGTACGTATACGCAACCCAACACTTGCTCCAAAATGCTGCAGCCCTCAACACAGAACTCGGTGCCTTCGTTGCACAGACCCTGCCCGAACAAATTGGCAATATCGACGCCCACTTTAGCACCACTACCCGGATCATAAGCGCTTGTAACATTGTCAAAAGCGACGATATCGAAACCATTGCCTGGGCCGTTACCATTTAACTGCAAGTATTTCACAATTTGAGCCACTCCCGAGTTATCAACCGGACCTCCATCCGCGATTCTCACCATCTTCTTGCTTGCCAATTGATCTACCGTTAAGCTATCTGCCGGCTCAAACTTCACCGAACCGTTCAGGGAAAAGCTGGGAGCCAATTTTCGCAACCAGTGCGCATCGTCCCACCACCATTTCAAATCGTATTGTCGTACGTACGCCATAAAGCCCAGTGCAGCACTGGATGCCGCAGACGCATGAACGGCCAAAACCTGATCATTATCCGATGGATTTGTGATCGTAGTGTCTTTTTCGGTTGGGAACGCAGCAATGACTTCAGAATAACCTATGTTAAAATAGCCTCCCGATTCCAGAACCGGCAGAAAAGCCGGTGCAGTATCTGTGGAACCAGAAGGTAGCCCGGAAAAGATAACCGGCATTACTTCGCTATACCTCACAGGATTATTATCACAGGTCGCCGCAAGACGCAGTCCGCCCATATCGGGCGACCCGGGATTGAGACATGCCTGATAGTACTGATACTTATCACGCTCATATCTGAAATTCTCACCGTATGAATTGAGAAGGACGTTTGACGTAAGCATGCTTCCTGCTGCCAACAAGGTCTTGTCCTTCGCCCAACCCGCGCGAGGGCCACTCAGCGTTGCTCCATTCAGCGAATATCCTTTGTACACGATATCCTCAACAATGGAGACCCAATCACGACTTTCATTGTCATTGGCATCTAGCACGCAAAGCGTATACCCATACCAATCATCATAAAAATGGTCACACGCCTTGGTGTTTTTGAAAAGTTCGTGTTGCATACCGAGCCATCCCGTTTGACCCCATGTGGTAATAGCACCTGCTTTTTGGATATCCGATACAAAGGTGTCGGACAGCGTCAGCATCGTACTGAACCAGGTTCCTCCGGAATTGGAACCTATGGTTCCTACATTTTTGAAGGCTTCACCCAGGTTCAGGGAACCATTCTGCAATAAAGCCAAAATCCAGCCGGAGTGCCCGGTATGCGCACGCCAACCACCACCTGCAAAGGCAACATGGATATCTTTATCCGAAGGCTCGGTCATCTCAGTCTCGGTCTCTGGTTCGGGTTCTGTGGTTTTCTTTTCGTCTTTACATGCCATGAGAGCAACTAAGACAAGTAAGGCACATAAAGCCGGATGTCGGATTATTGAAAACAGTTTGAGTTTCATACCATTCTATATTTGTAAGTAGTTTTTTAAACACAAAAATCCCCAACAACTCATCTGCCAAAGGCAAACAAGCTGTGGGGAGCTGGATTAAAGATAGGGAATATTGTTGGAAGCCTGAAGTGGAAAGCCAGAAGCCCGAGGACGTAAGGTATTGATTTACTTAGAATTTCGTTTCTTTTTGCGGTAATCGCGAATCAGAATAGCGATATCAGAGACAGGGTAAATCAAAACCATCACCATACCGGCCGCACCAAAGAAAACCGATCTTCCATAGTATATTGAATCTTTATCATAACGAGGATCAAATACCATTTTGAAGGCCAGAATGAACAGAAGAATACAAGTTGGATAAAGTACCAGCCGGGTCAGAATATTCCTGATCATGATGTAATTTATTCGAAACTCTTATTGATCCTCAATGCTTCACAATTTTGTGTACTTCGGTGCCGCTGAGTGTTTGAATGGCCAAAAAGTAGACCCCAGCACTCACATGTGAAATATCGACTGAGTTCATCGACGGATCAAATCCTTTCAAAGATACTTTATTGCCGGTAGAGGTATACAGAGATACCGAACGAATCATCAGATTATTCCCATCAATACGAAACAATCCGGTAGAGGGATTCGGATATATCACCAGCCAGGGCTCGCGGACCGTTTCAATCCCAAGAATTGCTTTATTGCGATAGGTGTAATCCACAAATGGTTGGGTAGCATAGGTTAGCGTTTGAAATCCGTCGGCATCATCTGTAATTGCCACATTGATAATGGTATAATAAGTTGGATCACCATCTACGTAGCCAAACGGGCCAATGATATATGGCTCATCCATGTCTTCATAAAAACCACAGGAGTTTCCGGTTTGGGAAGTAATAACCGTTCTGAAATTGAACCCCGTACCGTCATCCTCAAGCCCCCCTTCGAAGGTGTTGCAAATACCAAGGCCTGAAAAGTTGAGTGAGTTATCGATAATCACGTAGGGTGTGATCTGGGGTATGGTGGGACTTCCTCCGTAGGGTTGGTAGCCCACCACATTGAATTGTTCGTTGAAATCGGTATCGAAGATCTCGTACAGATGCCATTCCTGATCGAACAGATCCGGATCGGGATCCTGAGCGTGCAGGCACGTCGCCATCAGTGCCATAACACAAAGTGTTATTCTCCTCATAACACAAAGTTTTAGTTGGTGTACTAAAGGTACTAAAATCCCCAGGCAGCTGGTAAATCTTTGTAATAACTAACTTATTTTGAGATATATACTTATCAACAATCCGCATGAAAGTATTCCTCGGTTTCACGACTAATTCGAAAACTAACTGTCATGGTCCGGAAGTGGACACCGGAAATCAACAAAGTATATACGATCGACAGGTACTCCTTCTTTCAGGTTTTGGAGGGCAGCGGGGGTATTCAAGTGGATTTCAAGAACTACTACAACTGGCAGAACAAAGCCATCTACCTGGAAAAAGGACAATACATTAAGTTCATGTCTGACAATTTCCTAGTACGGCAGATTGAGTTCCCGGATGAGATCCTTTCCCGAAATGACGACGTCCGCGTACTCTTCAAACACTTAGTTTCCCTGGGCTACATCAATTTCACGGAATGTGAAGAATGTGTGCGTCAACTTTCCGATACTACCACATCAGAGTCTTCCAGCACACTCATTGATATATCATCGCACCAATGGTACGTTCAGGACCCGTTTCGAGCCAATAAGGAGGAATATCAGGTGATCTTTGATCTAAAGGAGGTCATCGATCAACACTATTCCGAATCCCTAAGTAGTTCCGAACTAACGTCTCTGGCCTCCACAAGTGGTTATGAAACTCAAACATTGGTAAAAGACAAGATCGGACTAACAGTGAAAGCACTTTACTCCAGGAAGAAACTAGTAGAAAGTCAAAAAGAAGTTGCATTCACCGATAAAAACATTCAGGAAATAGCCTATGACATGGGGTATAGTGATCCTTCCTATTTTGGACGGTTCTTCCGAAATAACACGGGAAAGACTCCAGCCCAATTCCGCCAGGACTTCGATTACATCAACAGGGATATGTTTACACAAAACATCACTGAGTTGTTGCGAACCCATCACATGGAGCACCGCCAGTTAGGCTTCTATGCAGATAAAATGAACCTCTCCGTTAAGGCGCTGTCGCGAAAAGTAAAGGACAAAACGAACACCTCCCTTGGACAGCTCATCCGTCTGGAAGTGATTCATACTGCCAAAAAAATGCTGAGTCAGGGTGCTTCGGTAAAGGACATTTCCATACACCTCGGTTTTGAAGAGCCAAATCACTTCTCGTCCTTTTTTAAGCATTACACCGGCCATACTCCCGGAGATTTCAGGAATAAAAAGTCCCAGACGTAGCGTCTTTTTTGTAGCTCTTACCCGCACCCATAGGTTCATCTTTGTACCTGAATTTAACAACCATTAAATCAGAATAAGATGAACATTAAAGATCAAGTACAAAAGATGGATGCCCTGGTAGCTCAGGGAGCCATTGTAGACGCTGTAAAGCGATTTTTTGCCGAAGAGGCTCAGACTTCAGACTTTTCAGGCACGACCACTTCTAACAAGGCCGAGATGGTCGACAAGATGGAAGGATTTGCAGGAGCCATTGCTCAGGTAAACGGAATCACTCATCACAACTCTATTGTTGACGGGGACCTTTCGGCTTCCGAATTCACATTCGACTTCAGGATGACCGATGGAAGTTTCATTTACTGGCATGAGATCATTCGCAGAAAATGGAATGGCCATGGTGAGGTAATTCACGAGGAATACTTTAAGGCTTAATCACGTAAAACTAAAAAGAGAAAAAATGAGAACACTTCTTAGAACAGCATTAATTGCCATGACACTCTTGCTTTCAACTTCCGTTGAAGCACAAAACAACAAGGCAAACAACATAGATAACAGTAACATCGCCCTTCAGGGATACAGTCCTGTATCTTACTTAGACCTGGGATTGGCTCAAAAAGGTGTAAAGGAATACAAATCGGAATACCAAAAGATCACCTATTACTTTACTTCGGCGGAGCAAAAGGCCACTTTTGATAAAACCCCGGAGCGCTATCTCCCACAGTATGGCGGATTTTGCGCCTTTGGGGTGTATGCAGGTGCCAAGTTCCGGCCGGATCCCAACAAGTTCATTGTAAAGGATGGAAAATACTTCCTGTACCTGTACAATTTGGAATTGGACGCGCAGCAATTGTGGTTGGCCGAGAAGAATCACAATGTTTTGATGGTTAAAGCCAATAAGAACTGGAAGGAGTTAAGTAAGACGCATTAGACAAGCTTTCACATTCGTTCACAAAAAAACCTCCTGAATGCTTCAGGAGGTTTCCGTAGTAGCGGGGGCAAGATTAGCTCCCCTCCTTCGCCAAGACTCCGGAGGGTCGCTGGACTTTAATAAGGGAAGCTTTACAACACAAACCTCGAAGCTACGCTTCTCGTATTTTTGCGAACTTCATCGTGAAAGCAAGCTTTCACATTCGTTCACAAAAAAACCTCCTGAGTGTTTCAGGAGGTTTCCGTAGTAGCGGGGGCAAGACTCGAACTTGCGACCTTCGGGTTATGAGCCCGACGAGCTACCTACTGCTCTACCCCGCGATATGTATGCTGAAACTCACCTGATCATCTCTGATCTTCGGGTTATGAGCCCGACGAGCTTCCATCCGGTTGCTGAGTTATACCGAAGCACCCGCGATGTGGACGGCAAATATACAACGGTTTTACCGCATACACAACCACATGTTAAGAAAATGTTTTCAACCACCAAAAGAAAGCCTCCCGAGCGAATCGGAAGGCCTCGTCAACCGATCGATAAAACATCAATCATGAAAACTCCTTAGGCCACAAAGGGCAATGCTACTTCCAATTCAATTGTGGTCTCAATCCAAAATTCCAACAATGTTAAATGCCGCTCAGAGCCATAAGAGAACTCTTCATAGGAGGTTATCAATTCGCTTGTTATCATCTCTTACTTTTTCAGAAATTTTCGTATAACAACTCCATTTTCCGTTCTAAGCCTGATCATGTACATCCCCGGTGTCAGTACCGACACATCAATTTGAACCGGCCTACCGTCGTCCATATGACCCGTCATAATATGCCTTCCATGTAGGTCATAGATCCCGGCACTTAGTATTCGGGAGGCAGTCGACGCCACATTGATCAATCCGCTTGTCGGATTTGGATATAGCACCAGACCACTTGTTGTAAGACTATCAATACCCAGGGTTTCATCCTTAAACACAAGGGTAAACCTGCCTGGGTAGTTACCCAGATTACCTTCGAACGTGTAGTCTTCCTGGGTCAGGTCAATAACTTCATTTGTAAAGTTGTCCACGAGATAAACATTCGTACTTTCTATAAATGGGCCTTCCCGGCTTGATAGTGAGATAACGTACGTATTATTCTCGTCCACCTGGGTCGCAAACCCGAGTAATACTTTCTTGTCCTCGTTCAACGGTCCCAAGGTCTGTATTCCGAGCTCCTCGTTACCTGATTCCAATTGCGAATACAATGAGATAATGGTTGCAACACGTTCGCTATCATACCCGGGATCTAGCTGTGCCGTACCCGCCTCATTAAAAGCAATCAGCGTATTGCTGCCGAGATCGTATTTATCGTTACGCAGGTTGAGCCATATCCGATCTACATTTTCAGAACTCCGAAGGGTATTATTACCGGTGGTTCGCCGCATACCGTTTGTAAACGTAACCGTTCCGGCGGTAGTAGCCTTGATCCCAAACCCCTGACTAGTGGAAATGATGCCGTTGGGTTGGGTTGATGTACCGGGATCATTGGCCGCCGCCGTACCGCCGGACAGGTTATACATGGAAATATCGTCCATAGAGAAGTTCATGGAACCCGCTCCGGGTATGGTCGTGCTGGGGGGTGTGAGATGCTCCCAAAAGTAGACCTCATTAACCAGGGAATTGTTGGTAATAAAATCCGCCGCCGAAATTGCAGAAGGATATGGATTCGCCAATACATTAGGTGTTCCATCCGGATTAGATGCAGCACCGTTGTAAAAAACGGTTCTTGAAACGACCCCATTATTAAGAGTACCTGAAGAATGTGTAAAATTATAGGCAATATTCGCAGGATCCGTATAGCCTGTCTGTGGACGTACAATATATCCTTCCCCAACGTTGATGGGACCTGAAGCGAATTGATTCCAGAAATCTCCGTTGTCGTCTGCAAAATTGGTCCCACCTGCAGGTACTTCGGGATGCGGAATGAAATTAGCCGGGGTATGCTGAAGCACCAAAAATGCACTATTGTAAACACCTTCCCTGGTTTCCGCGTCCATAGGACTTCCAAGGACCATCCAATCCCTGGTTTGTAAGACCGGGGAGGTAATATTTACGTTTATGGTCCCATTATTAATCACAGCGGCGTCATTCTCTACCTGTACCAGACTACCCTGATGATCAATGATCAAACTGCCATCGACAGTGATCTCATTTTCCACTTGCACGTAGTCATCGGCTCTAATGTTTAATGTAGCACCCGTTGTTATGGTAAGCACACAGGCGTTGAAGCTACCTTCGGTTTCAGTGTCGTAGTCGGCCATAATAGTTACCTGTGTATTTGAGGTAGGGGGCGCCGGATTCCAGCCAGCCAGCGTATATGTCGCGCTTTCCGGGCAACATCCGCTTACCACTCCATTTACCTCAAATGAAACAAAGGCATCGGCGAATAGCGCGGCGGTCAAAACTTCCGATTTACAATCCCCATCCAGATCCGCTTCACCAATGAAAAAGGCCACGTCGGCAATTGCCGCATCGTTGCTAATTACATGATTGGTGAAAGATTCCGACCCGTCATTTTCGAACCAGTTAAATGAATCATCTCCCAAAAGGGTGCACAAAATATCCATATCACCGTCCCTGTCAAGATCGTGCAAATCTATACCTCTTGGCCCGTCAACCGTCGTGGCATCTGCTATAATATGGGTGGTAAAGTTTTCGTCACCATCATTCTCGAACCATAGAAGAAAGTCGGATGAAAGACAGGTTCCGGCAATGTCAATATCCCCGTCTCCATCAATGTCTCCTGCGGCTGCGTTGACGGCCCTAAAACCGGGATCGGTCGACATGGTCCCCTCAACAATTATATGGGAAGTGAATGATCCGCTGCCGTCATTCTCCCACCAGGCAAATATGTTTCCATCCAATGCGGCGGTAACCAGATCTCCATCGCCATCCTGGTCAATATCTTCAATGAGAACGCGAGAGGCGGTCCAGGTAGCCCCTGAAGCACCCTGCGCTATCACACTTCTTGTAAAATTCTCAGAACCATCATTAAAATACGCAACATAGGCGTTGGCCCATCCGGCGGCTATAACCAGGTCTATATCACCATCGCCATCCAGATCGCCCGCATCAATAGCATTTCCTTCCTCGGTATAGGTACTGTCATTATCCACAATATGACGGGTAAAATTGGCTGAACCGTCATTTTCATACCAGAGCACATGATCCGTTTGAAAGGTTACCCCAACGAAGTCCATATCGCCATCTTCATCAACGTCCACGGCCTTTACGAATCGTGCACCTTCCGTAACCGTTGGGCTTTCGTCAATTACCGAAACGGTAAAACTGCCGGTTCCGTCATTTGTGTATAAATTGAACTTGCCATCTATAGGGAACCCTCCCATGGTCGCTCCGACTAAATCAATATCCCCATCACCGTCATAGTCGGCAGGAGCGAGTCCCGCAGACGAACTGGCCGAATTTCCGGAATCAATAATGTTTTGGGTAAAAGTGACCTGTGAAGCCACCAGAACTGATGTACATAAAGCAATAAGAGTGAGAATAGTTGTTTTCATGATTTGATCGATTTGGGTGTGCAAAGTATTAAATGAACTTCTGAGAAAAAGGCCGTCACCCCCCCATTCTGGCCTATTGTCTATGGTTTTGTCTATATGCTGAGAAACCTCCATTGGATTCCGGTTCAGGTTATCCCGATTGAACTACTGAAGTGGTTGTAGGTTCGACGAAATCGGCCAAAGATGCCCCCTTGGAAATATTGATCTTCTTCCGAAGGCGATACCGCGCCGTAATGACACTATTGGGTGATATTCCTAAAATGTTGGCCACTTCACTGGTTTGTAGTTGCAATTTCTCCAATGCCAGAAGCCGTTCTTCAGATTTGGTAAGCACATAACCCTTCTTCTTGAGTTTCACAAAAAAATGTGGATACACCTGAATAAATTTTTGCTTGAACAGGTCCCAATCGTCCTGGGTAAGTATACGTGAGGAGGATAGTTCCTGAAGGGCATCCAAATCTTCACCCTGCGGCTCTTTCAACCTGATATCGGACGTACTTAATTCCTGCAACAAAAGTTCGTGTTCCCTACTCTTCCGAAGCAATTCCAGCGTATACTGCTGTAGTTCTTTACGCTTCTTTTCAAAGGCACGAGCCAGTGCATTACGCTTCTCACGTCCGCGAATCCAGATGTAATAGGCCACAATGATCGAGAATAGAACTACCGATACCAGAACGGCTATCAATGCACGGCGTCTGTTCGTGG
The DNA here is from genome assembly GCA_964614415.1 of uncultured Aureitalea sp. GTDB lineage: Bacteria > Bacteroidota > Bacteroidia > Flavobacteriales > Flavobacteriaceae > CAZTLE01. The sequence continues at coordinate 34,577 of CAZTLE010000007.1, forward strand.
CAATTTCTTTGTCTTTTTCGAGAAGCTGAATGGTGGTTTTTTGATGATATATCTCCTCCTCTTTGCGTTCGGATTCAAACTGGGATTGATAGAACAACAGCGTATTGGTCTTAATGGTACTCTCGGAGGAATCTTTAAGCGCCACATATTTTCGAAAATGGTCAAGTGCCCGGGCAGGATCATTCTGCTGTTCATAGATCTCGGACAATAGTTTTTCAATCTCAACGGACCGCTTCATACCTGGAGTTTCCGTACTACTCCGAAGAGCATTGACCTGTTTGAGCGCATCTTGGGGCTTACCCATCTTGAGAAAATACCGCGCCCTGGTAACCAAAAGGTCATTTTCGAAAACAAGAGAGGCTAATGCAGCATCGTTAATTGAATCGGCTCTTTGCAAATACCGGAATGCTTTCGGCAATTCATTCTTTTCGACGTAATAAGCAGCCCTGTTTTGAAAGGTATTGAATAGTATTATTTGCCTGACAGGCGCTCCTTCAGGTATGCTGTCCCGATATTGCAAAGCAAGTTCGAGAAGTCCTTTCATTCGTTCGAAGTCGCCTATTTCTTCATAGGCCTCCGACATGTAGTAATAATTGGCGGCTACGGTCTCAAATTCCTTTCTTTCTAGCGCCATCTCAATGACCCTGTAGCGCTCTTCATTCGCCTCTTCAATAAAATTGTTGGCATCGTATATGTTCGCCAGATTGGTACGAACATAGCCTACATAGGTGTCATCCCCTCCGGCGTCGTAGAGGGCATGGGCCTTTTGATAGTAGCTTACAGTTTTTACAAAATCCCCGAGCTCCTGATAGATCTGCCCCGCAAAGTAGATGGCATCCGCCTCAAAAAGGAAGTCTCCGGTCTCGGCAAAGATGGCTGCCGCCCGCTCGAAATCATTTAGGCAACGCTTAAAGTCTTGTTTGTGATACAGCGCAGAAGCCCGCTTGGTAAATAATACGCCCAAAGGCTTTGGATGGGTGAATTTTGTTGAATCGGCTAAAAACCCGTTTACATAGGCAATGGCTGAATCTGACTTCCCCTGATATATGAGTTCCTGGGCATGAAATCGTGATTTCAAGGCAGCCATATCATAATTACCCAACTGCCGGGCCAGGTAGATATTTTCATCTAACAACTCCCAGCGTTGAGGATGGTCGCCTCGAATAATTTGCTCTGTAATTGAATCCAGAAGGAACAACCGGTTTCCGGGGTCCTGGGTCCGTTCCAACCGGAGCAAGAGGTCGTTCACCACCCCGGTCTGCCCCCATATTGCAGTTGAGGCCAATAGGAGCAACACACCGAGAAGGTGTTTTTGGAGGATAGTTTTAGGGGTCATGTCGTGTTAGGTTTCGGCTTTCTACCGCGAAGGTAGGCGCGCACCTAACACTATATTGGTGCTTGCTGTCCTGATTCATGAATAAGGACGAAAAAGTGCTCTATACCAAACAAATCTTGTTATTTCAGTTTGGCCGAATCAGCCACATCATAGCCGTATTGCTTCAACATTTTGCCTTCCGGCGCGAAGGACTCGGGAATTACTCCCAGTCCCAGCCCTAATACGTATCTGTTCATATAATTGAAAACACAGCAGACCGCAATGGCATCGTATAAAGCTCTCTCTGACCAGCCTGCATCGAAAACAGCATCTGCATCGGCCTGATTCATTTCAGAAGGTTCAAGGGTTAGTTTCCTGGCAAACCTGAATATGGGTTTCAACGATTCTTTGATGTTGGCCGAATCAATGTCCGACAACAATTCCAGGACCAGCCCATTATCCATCCCATATTCAATGGAGGCTGCTTCGTGAGCCCCTCCACAATATTCACAGGAATTCACTCGCGACGTATAAGCAGCGAGCAACTCGCGTTCTCCAATTGTGAGCGGTGAGTCTTCAGCACGCATTATCACCTGCTGAAGTTTTAAAAGAGGACGCTCCAATCCGGTATTGAATCGACGCATGGCGTGAACTACCTTGTCCTTTGGTTTTAATGACTTAAAATGTGGCATTGTATTTATGTTTTGGTTCTACTTATACATTCAAAAAGGGAAAAGCTCCCGGCCTACACAAGGAACTCTTCCACATCAACTTAACTTGAATCAAACTACATTTACCTAACCTATTATGAAGTTACTTTTTGATTAATTTCTTAAGCACAAGCGCATGGTCCAGCTGAATATATACCAAGTACAATCCTGTTGGCACTTGCGCTATATCAACAACTTCCATGTTTGATCTTTGACTGAATGAAAATTCCTGTACAAGTCGCCCTTCCATATCGTATAATTGAAGGCTTCGGATATGGTCGGCCGCATGAGATTGGACTGTCAAACGACCTGAGGCGGGATTAGGTGACAGGATTAACTGTTCAGAAATATGTCGTTCATCCACACTCAATGAGGTTTCCACAGTCAATTCAAATGAGCAGCTGTTAGCATTGGTCGATTCATCTTCGGCCGTTATCGTGATTGTATAGATTCCCGGGGATAGTTCGGTATCGGCTGCAGGATTCTGTGTTACAACGGTTACGGGATCCGTACAATTATCGGTAGCCGTGGCTTCTCCAATTGCCCGGTAATCAGGAAGGGTATACAAATTATTTGACGGATCGGTAAGCACCGTCTGATCTATCGGGCATTCAAGGAGCGGAGCAGTGTCATCTACCACGGTAACCATGGCCTCGCACGTACCTGTATTATTGTTCACATCGGTTGCAATGAGCGTAACCATATTCACCCCCAGTTGTGCACAGCCAAAGGTGTCCTGGCTAAGGGAATAGCCAGCTATGCCACAGGCATCGGTGGAGCCGGCTTCAATATCCAGTGCTTCTATCACGACCATTCCATTGGCATCCAATTGAACCGTAATGTCCTGACACTGTACAGCGGGAGGTGTGTTGTCCTCAATAGTCACAATGGCACTGCAAGCGGTCGAATTGCCGTTGATATCGGTCGTAGTTACAGTTACCAGGGTATCTCCCAGTGAGGAGCAGTCAAAATTCCCGATATCAATGGATGAGGACGCCACCCCACAGTTGTCCGTGTTGACCCCAAGAACATCGGTTGCAGTTAGGGTAGCGATTCCCATTTCATCCAATTGAATCGTTATGTCTTCGCATAAAGCGATCGGTGCTTCATTATCAACCACCGTAATCGAGAATGAACAAGACGACTGATTGCCAAAGTTGTCAAAGGCGATATAGGTAATGGTGTGCACTCCTACGGGAAATTCGCTTCCGCTTTGGGAGCCACCCACCTGAAGCAGTTGGGTTTGTACACAATTGTCGATAGCCACCGGATCGGGCCACACCACCAGGGCCGTACATAAGCCGGGGTTAGTGTCTACAACTATATCAGGAGGACAGGAAAGCGCCGGTGGAGTGTCATCAATAACGGTAACCGCAAAATCACAGGCTACTATCTCACCTGAAGGACTCGTGAACTTAAACGTATTGAATGTCCCTCCGGCTGGAAACTCGCTACCACTGGGCAATCCGCCCGTTTGTTGCCATTCAATATCTACTTCCACAACATAACGACGTGGCTGTGTATCCAAAATATCATTCCATAAGCCGGTGTTTTGCATGACCACGAAATCCTCCGGAGGTGTGGTTCCTGCAGGTTGTCCGGGACGCCAATTGGTGTAGGTAACGGGATCCAGGCTGTGCCATTCGAAGGTTCCTTCTGTTTCTCCGTCATTGAATCCAATAAGAAATGCCCCACCAAATCCGGCGTCATTTGCCGCCGTTCGCAAGAAATCATTGGTTTGGGCATCCGGGATTGTTGCCAGAAAGCCACCCATATTCTCAGCATTTAGAAAAGCGGTGGGAGCATTGGCCGTTGCATCCGAAAGAAAATAATAGGTTGATCCCAGATTACCCAGACAGGTAAATCCCGGAACCTCAGGTATTACACTACAGTCCAGGACCGGCTCGGTATAGTTAACGACCACACTACAACCCGTGGAGCTAAGCGGAACGACGATGTTATCGGGACAAGGAAAGTTCAACTGTCCCTTCATAGAGCCGGGAAATACAATAATCAGAATACAAAGTAAAAGTGTCGAATACCAACGCTTAGTAACATCCGGAGCATGTTTTGGGTTGATTATCTGACTTTTGGACTCATAGCTTGTTCTGAGAATTGTGATTTCAGAGTTCTTCATGTTTGGGGTATTTGGGTTCACTCATGCCTTGATTGGCAATTCAAATGACCCTAATTCCATCGAAAAAAGACGAAATTCAGCATAGACAAAACTCTAGACAAAATTGATAAACAGCTGATTTACAGATATTAATGCTAAAATTATCTTATAGAAATTGATCCTCAAATGGTTTAGGACCCCTCCCAATTCCTGTATCTTTGTGAGAGTTACTAACTCAACATGGTAGGGTCTTTCTTTACGATTTTAGTCTACAGCTCGCTACAGCTTATTTGCTTTTCGGTAATACTTGCCCTCAATAAGAAGTACGGCAGTAAGGCCAATCAGGTATTGGCCTTTTTGCTAGTCCTGATCGGTATTAGCCTCTTGTTGTTTTCTATGAATACCCTGGGATGGATAAAAAATTTGTTCCTCCTGGATGCAGCGTTAGCTTTTGGAGGGGCGCCCTTACTTTACTTTTATGTGCGAACCTATCTTACCAATGCCTATGCATTCAGGACGAGACATTTGCTGCATTTAATTCCGTTGTTAATCGAAATAGTACTATGGGCAGTACTGATATTGCCCCTTCCTCTGGAAGAGAAACTTCTGAACGGAACCGGGAACAATGTCTCGTTTGAAGCGTTTAACACGCAGCGCGAAGTGTTCTTTGTAATCCAAACTGCTTTCTATCTGTTCCTGATTTACAAGGCTATAAAGGCCTATCATTCCCGGGCAAAGGAAATATACTCTTATAGTAATAATGATGTGTTAAGATGGTTCTACGGCTTCATCGGTTTGTTTTTAATACTGCCCCTGATCATTTCATTCATTGCCTTCTACTTCAGTGATGCCGAATATGAGGTGTTGGCAATCTCCTTTAGCTTCTTTTCGTTTCTGATTATGATTATTGTGCTTATGCGGCCAGAGATCTACAGAGGTATTGGTATTATCGCCCCGGCAACTGAAGCTTCAAAAGCCAATGTTTCTTTTTCTGAAGAGGAAAAGGAAAAACTATTTCAGCGATTATTGACCTATATGGACACTGCCCATCCTTACTTAAATCCACAACTTACCCTTAAGTCGCTTTCCGAAGCCTTGGGAACCAATCCCAATTATCTGTCGCAAAGTATCAATAGCCTTTCGCAATCCTCTTTTTTTGATTTTATCAACGGATATCGAATTTCGAGAGCCAAGGAAATGTTGCTCAATGAGGAGTTCTCAAAGTATACGGTAGAAGGAATCGCCGCAGAATCAGGCTTCCGCTCTAAATCCGCCTTTTACAATTCATTCAAGAAGATAAATGGAATCTCGCCTATTGAGTTCAAGCACCAAAAGGCATGAGTCCTGAAATAAATGAACCCCCGACATTTTTATCGGGGGTTTCAATATATTACTATTACTCTTTCACTAACTGTTTTACAATTCGGCCTTGCGGTGCTGAAATAACCATGAGATATACGGACCGCGACAATCCTGACACATCGATGATAGTCTCCGCAGAGACCCCCTTCAAAGAAGAGGATAAAACACGTCTACCTGTCATATCGAAGAGCGTAATCTCTTCCAACGGCATGCCATTGGGATTGCTGAGTATCACATGTGAAGTAGCCGGATTCGGATAGATCACCAGGGATTCCAATCCGCTGACTCCAGGTACTCCCAGAGTGTTATCAACCGTAAGTTGGAACGTACAGCCACCGCTGTTTCCGTATTGATCATCCGCACTTAACGTAATTGTATATACCCCATCCGGAAGTTGCGTGCCCGCCGGAGGGTTCTGGGATGTAATGGTCACCGGACTGGTACAATTATCCACGGCTGTGGCTTGCCCGCTTCCAAAGTAATCCGGTAGCGTGTAATTACCCCCTCCGGGATCTACGGTCTGATTTGCAGGACAGGTAACAACAGGAGCCTCATTATCAGTAACAACAACATCAAAGGAACAAGTCGTAACATTTCCACATGCATCGATAGCATCAAAAGTATTAGTCGTCGTTCCCACCGGGAAGGTACTTCCAGAAGCCAATCCACTTGTTTGTGTTATGCTCACTGCTCCACAGCCGTCAGTTGCCACTGGTGGGCTGTAATTCACTATTGCTCCACATACCCCAACATCCGTATTTACATTGGTATTTGACGGACATGTCGTGAACGTAGGTGCCGTAGTATCTACTACAGTAATTACCTGAGTACAACTCGCAACATTTCCACTGACATCTGTTGCATTCCAGGTGCGCGAAATGACCTCTGTAAGACCGCAATTAGCCACTGAGGTATCACTAAATGTAATCACCGGTGACGGATCGCAGGTATCTGAGGCCGTGGCAAAGCCGGTACCGTTAGGTGAAGTGTCTCCACCACACTCTACGGTAACATTGGCGGGACAGCCAATCGCCGGAGGGTTATTGTCGGTTCCGTCAGCCAGTACCTCGGGATTGTTCAACCAGGAATCGTTACAGGACGCATCTCCCGTATCCTCAACCATAATGGTATAGGTATTCGCCGACAGATTGGTGAACACCCCATTTCCCACCTGAACAATAGGCGCTCCGGGCGGACTGGTTGGTGTGAGCGTATAGGTAATATTGCTGCACGTTGTACAACTTGCGTTCACAGTGATGCTCCCGTCACTACCTCCCGGGCAGGATGGTGAGACTTTGACCACACTATTTACCAGGACATCACATATTGGGGCAGAAAACAAGGCAGATTCCCACAGCCCCCGTCCAAAAGTACCGGCCCGAATCTTGTTGTTCGTATGATTGATCTCTAAATCGTAGATAGGTACATTAGGTAATCCGGTTCCACACACGGTCCACGGTGTTACATCCGAAGTATAATACACTCCTACAGCCATACCCACGTACATAGCGTCCATAGGTGATCCTCCGGTATTCTCATAGGCAATACTCAGGGCCGGCATATTGGGAAGTGTGCCCGAAATATTCGTCCAACTACTGCCCGCATTGGTAGACTCATAGACTTTTTGTCCGGACGTATATCCTCCAAGGGTAATCCAAACACGGGATGCATTGGCAGGATCAATGGCAATATCAGTTATGGTCAGATTCGGCCAGGGACCCGTAACCGTTGTCCAGGTACCTCCTGTATTCGCCGATGTCTGTAAAACATCATTCACGGCAGCATAAAGGCGAGCGGGATCATTCACTCCAACGGCGAATGCGCCACGGCCATCAGATCCAAGGTTGGTCCAGGTAGTCCCCTGATTGGTGCTTCGATAGACATCGTCATAACCTCCGTAGATAATATTGGGATTTGAAGCATCCATGGCATACGGGGTGACCCAGGCACCCGTCGAGCCGCCAGGTTGTATCCCCGTACTTGAGGCTCCACCATTCGTGGATCGCTGCAACCCTCCCAGCTGGAAGCTATAATACATAATGTTGTTATTGGTATAGTCGATCATGCAATCCATACCATCACCGCCTAAAATATGCTGAATGTTTGTGGTCCCGCTATATATGTTCGACCCGTTGTCCTGGGTTCCACCAACAAGCAAATTCTGATTGGCTTCTACCCCGGCAATGCGATAGAACTGCATGATCTGAAGGCCGTTCCATATGTTCGTCCAGGTAACACCGTTATCGGTACTTCTTGAAATTCCTCCATCACTTCCGCAGTAGAGAGCACCGTCCACCGGATTATAGACCAGATCATGGATATCGGCATGTACATATTGTGTACCCGCTGGAGAGAACCAATGAGCTATTAGTGAATGCGTGGTACCACCGTTGGTGGAACGCCAAACGTTCACACCCCCGGTAATGGTGTTATTTGCATCTCCTGGATTCACAGCGATTGCAATATCGT
>CAZTLE010000008.1:0-39330 GCA_964614415.1 uncultured Aureitalea sp.
TTTCTTCTTCGGTCTTAGGTCGGGAGGAACGGAAAATGAGTTTAGTGCCGTCAGGTGAGAAAAAGGCACCTCCGTCATAACCCAGTTCGTTCGTGATTTGGGTAACGTCCGAGCCGTCCAGATTCATAGTGTACAACTCCAGGTCGCCACTACGGGTTGAAGTAAAGACAATTTTATCTCCTTTTGGGGATACTGTCGCTTCAGCATCATAACCGGACTCAGTGGTGAGCTGATTCACAATATTCCCATCCAGATCGGCCACAAAGATGTCGAAGGAATCGTACACCGGCCATACATATTTTCCGTTTTCACGCAGCGGAACTTCGGGACAATTCTCGTCCGCCAGGTGTGTTGAGGCGTACACAAAATGTTTGTTGTCCGGCAGGAAATAAGCACAGGTCGTACGTCCCATTCCGGTGCTTATCATCGGAGGTTGAGTGCCGTTGAAGGTCTCGTCCCTATTCATTAAGAACATCTGATCACAACCCACGCCCCAATCCTTAAAGTTGGACTGAAAAACGAGCTGCTTATCATCAAAACTCCAATAGGCTTCGGCATTATCTCCGCCAAAGGTGACCTGTCGTATGGTTTTGAAGTGTTTCTCCTCAGGATAGATCAAGGAATCATGTACCTCAACTACCTCGGTTTCGGTTTGAGCAGCGTCTTCTGAATTTTTATTCTCGTTTTTACAGGAAAACAGTCCCAGGGCTAGCAATGAAACGGCAAGAAAATATTTCATCTGTACTTTTTGAATTACTTTTGTGCAAAAATAATGATATGAGGACATTCGTACTAGTATTTTGCAGTTTAATGTTGCTGAGTTGTAGGGAGGAAGCCCCAAAAACAGTGACCATGAAAGAGGATGTGACCATCCTGGCCGATGACAGTTTCGGAGGGCGGGAAACCGGGACCGAAGGAGAGAAATTGGCGGCCGAATACATTGCAAAACGCTTAGAGCAAATGGGCGTAGCGCCCAAAGGGACGGATGGCTATCTTCAAAAATTTACCTTTAAACCCAGTGTAAATCCGCACGAACAAGCTCAGATCGTAGATACTATCGGAGATGGACTGATCGGAGGGATCAACGTGGTAGGATATATAGATAATCAGGCTGAGACCACAGTGGTGGTTGGAGCCCATTACGATCACCTGGGACTTGGTGGAATAGGTTCACTTCACCGAGGAGAGGAAGCTATCCATAACGGAGCCGATGACAATGCCAGTGGAGTGGCCATTATGCTGAATCTGGCGTCGCGCCTCAAGGAAGCAAATACCAATAACAACTATGTTTTCATCGGATTTTCAGGTGAGGAAATGGGGCTTCTGGGCTCGGCGTATTTCGTGCGCAATGCTACTATTGATATAAATTCGGTGACCTATATGATCAACTTGGATATGGTGGGGCGACTCAATGAAGAGAAAACCCTTGCCGTACACGGAGTTGGGACCTCGCCTGTTTTTAAGCAAACCTTATTCGCCAACAATGATTTTGGACTTACCATCGTAGAGAATGAATCGGGAGTAGGTCCCAGCGACTATACAAGCTTTTACGTTGCCGATGTTCCGGTATTGCACTTTTTTACCGGGCAACACGAGGACTATCACAAGCCCAGTGATGATTTTGAGAAACTCAATTACGAAGGCATGGAGATCATTTCAAACTATATTTTTTCTATAATTTCCGATCTGAATGACAACGGAAAACTTGCCTTCAAAAAAACCAAGAATGAAAGCGAGGAAGTACCGCGGTTTAAAGTGGGGTTGGGTGTCGTACCCGATTACCTGTTCACCGGTGAAGGTATGCGTATTGACGGGGTGAGTGAAGACAGACCGGCCCAGAGAGCAGGACTTCTAAAAGGAGATGTAGTCGTGAAACTTGGCGATAGTTTAGTGACCGATATGATGAGTTATATGAGGGCGTTGTCTGCTTTTGAAGAAGGCCAGAAGGCAAGAGTTACTATCGATCGCGATGGGGAATTGATGGAAGTGGAGGTGGAGTTCTAGTCTACAATCGCCGTGCAATAGACAAGCTCGCAAACATGTGAGGGTCCCCCGGAGTGAACTTGGCCGTATTATACGTATAACCAAGAACAATATCATTGCGACCCCAACGGCAAAAAATATCAAAGCCCATAATGAGCAAGTTGGGCTCGGCATCTACCAGGAAAGGAGATTTATCACGAGCCAGATTTCCCTCCAGCAACGCATCATGATTCACATAGCGATAGGCCGCACGAAGTTTTACAAACAGTTCCGTTTGCATGGATAACAGCTGATTATAGGCTATGCTGCTTTTCAGACCGTTTCGTTTTCCGAAGAAAAAAGCAACTTCCTGTTGGGCATAAACGTCTTTGGTTCCTACAGAGAATCCCGGCTTTACAGCGGCACGAAGACCCCAGGGTCCCTCCAGGAGTTTCCATTCTTTGACATAGTCCAAATAGACATTGATATGGAAACTGTTCTCGATCTGATCAAACCAGTCAAACGAAGCACCAATGCCCCCAACATCGTGAAAAAAGCCCTGAAAATCTTCAGCGCCCGAAATTGGTCCTGTAACCCCGGTAAGGACCCGGGTGTCGATCATTCCTGTTTCGGTTGATTTTGACCATCCGGCGGAGAGGCCCAAAAAACCCGCATAAGGCCTGTCGAGGTTTTCGGTATTACGCGCCAGTTTGTTGGTAGGCGTATAGATCTCGTGTTCCAGAAAGAAACTGATCTGTTCGGGGTTTTCCTCGTAGCGTGTACCCTGCAGCAAATAGCGATACCCTATGAAATTCCCTGTGGTGTAGTAGCGATCGGTACTACCCAAAACGTCATTGTCGTGACGCAATATCAACTGATGCGGAGCCCGAATCTCCTTCTCAACCATCATGACATACTCCTGTCCGTAACTCGTGAAAGGCGGGAGCAGGACGAGAAGCAGGAATGACAGGCGTTTCGCCGAAAGCGTAGACTTATAAAACAATAGGCGATCACTAGTTGGTTATCAAGCTAATGTACTAATTTGTTTTCAGAAATTGCAGGGTGCCTAGGCTTTGCTCGTAAGGCTTTTGAAGAAGACAAACCCAAACCCGATAAAAAGCATGAAGTGGAATGGGAACAATCCGAAATCACCGCCCTGATCCCCTACAATGAAGGCGCTGTACATTCCAAAAGCGAAGTACACCATAAGCAGCCCTTCCAGAATTACATTGGGCGAGATATTCTTCTTCAGGTATTTGTTGCCCTTCCAACTGTCACGTAGTGATTTGATGTTGAACTTGGGAGTACGGATAAATTCACTTTTCTTGCCCACATGACCTTCCAGTACGGCAATGGAATTGTGCAGTGAGAAGCCCATGGCTATTGAGAAAAAGGTGAAGAACATACCCGTATAACGAAGGAACTGTTTAAAGCCGCCGCCGTATATATTCTTAAAGGTGAACCAGTAGCAAATGAAGAAAATAATGGTACTGATCACAAAGAAGCTCATCACATAGAAATAGGGCTTCAGGTGAGCGTATTCATTTTTGATATACAGCATGGGAATACTGAGCAATGCCACCAATAATATGTTCAGGAACATGGTGCTGTTCAGCAAGTGCATAACACCGTGAAGACGGGTTTTCATGGAAGCATTCTTATTGGTAAGTACCTTCCATGACATCTTCCGGAAGTTTTCGGCACCGCCTTTATTCCATCGGAATTGCTGTGACCGGGCGGCACTAATAACCACCGGCAATTCTGCAGGTGTCTCCACTTCCTCCAGGTATTTGAACTTCCAGTTCTTAAGCTGGGCGCGATAGCTAAGATCCAGATCTTCGGTGAGTGTATCACCTTCCCAGTTACCGGCATCGATGATACATTCCTTGCGCCATACCCCTGCAGTACCGTTAAAATTGATGAAGTGCCCCTTGCTGTTCCGTCCTACCTGCTCGAGGGTAAAATGGGCATCCAGCGCAAAGGCCTGCACCCGGGTGAGTACGGAATAGTCACGGTTAATATGACCCCAACGGGTTTGTACCACACCTATTTCCGGATTCTTGAAATACGGGATGGTGTTGAGCAGCCAGTTCTTCGTCGGAAGGAAATCGGCATCGAAGATAGCGACGAACTCCCCTCTGGCCGTTTTCAAGCCCTCCTTGAGCGCTCCGGCCTTGAAGCCTTCCCGGTTTTCACGGGTTACGTGCTTGATGTCGAGTCCGGTGGCTTGTAATTCTTTTATTTGGGTAGCGGTACTCTCGAAGGACTCGTCGGTTGAGTCATCCAGTACCTGTATTTCCAGTTTATCTTTGGGGTAATCGATCTCCGCCATACAATTGAGCAGGCGTTCCATAACATACATCTCGTTGTATACGGGCAGTTGGATGGTTACATGTGGAGTTTCATCAGGGTTTGTAAGGTCGAATTTTGGGCAGGTATCTTCTTTTTTGCGCGCACGAAGGTAGTTCAGCAATAAGTTCAGTTGCGCCAGGGCATACAGAAAAATGAGCACGAGTGCGATCGAATAGACCGTAATAACGATGGTTTCGAGTATCATTTTTTTAAGCTGTATTTAAAAATCCAACCTAGAATTTTTACGCCTGCAAAGATAGCACCTTTTACCGTTCCTGAAACTTTTGAGACCCCAATTCTGTTGCGATATGGAACGGGTACTTCTTCGTAGGAATATTTTCTCTTCAGTGCCTTTAGTTGCATTTCCACTGTCCAGCCGTAGGTCTTGTCTTCCATACCCAGAGCGATCAGTTTATCGTACTTGATTGCTCTAAACGGACCGAGATCGGTAAACCGCGAACCAAAGAACAATCGCATGAGTGTTGTTGCGAGCCAATTTCCAAATATCTGCGGGAAGGTCATGGATCCGGCCTCCCTCAGTTTTTTTGTTCGGGCTCCAACCACAAAATCCACATTGCGATCGGCAATGGGCGCCACAATCTTTGTCATTTCCTCAGGGTAATCGCTGTAGTCTCCATCCAGGAAGACCACAATGTCCGGCAATGTCTGTTGGGCAATATGATCCATACCCTTTAGACAGGCATGCCCGTAACCACGCCGGTTTTCGGTCAGCACGGTCGCTCCGGCCTCAGTAGCGCGTGCTACGGTGTCATCGGATGAGTTGTTATTTACTACAATTATTTCGTCCACGATAGGAGGAATGTCATTGATCACATGGGCTATGGAGTCGGCTTCGTTATAGGCGGGGATAATGACTTTTATTATTTGCTTCATTTAGAAGGACACCGATGGATTGTCGCGTTTGAAATCGGAAATCGAAGTCCATGCTCCGGTTTTTCGATTGTCAACATATTTCTCAACGAGCACCAGCTTTCTTTTTTTATAATGAAGGCAGAACCCGTTTTTCGCGTTGTTCTTGAATTCGAATTTACTTTTATTACGGGTGCCAATTTCGTAAAAAATCCACCAACTCTCGGCACTTCCGTTAATAAAGTGCCCCTCTTTTTCCAATGCTCCACCCGGTGAATAGAAATACCAGTAGCCATTTTTTTGATTATTTCTGAAATGGCCTTTGGAAGCGATCTTTCCGTTGGAATGGTAGTTGATCCAGTAATCGGTTTTCACTTTGTTCATCTGCCACCCTTCGGCTTTAATCGAACCGTTGGAATAATACTCCTTTACATACATTTTCTCGGCTCGAACAACGCCGGTGAACCCGAGGAGAACAATAGCAATGAAAACAATTCGGTACATGGCTAGAGATTGAAAGTTTGGTGGGTTGGACGCACCTGTATTCAATTCCTAACAATAAAAATCATCAAATTTTGAATCTGTTGTGGATTATTTCTGATTCACCAGGGTCATAAGGTCAACATCGTTGCCCAGCAAGATCTCGTTTCCGTCAATACGACCTTCCAGCGGTCCGTTTTCCAGCTTCAATACCCCTCGGGGACATACGGCCGAACAGATACCACAACCCACGCAACTGGCACGAACGATGTTCTCACCTTTTTGAGCGTAGGCGCGAACGTCGATACCCATTTCACAGTAGGTAGAGCAGTTCCCGCAGGAGATGCATTGCCCTCCGTTCGTGGTAATTCGGAATTTTGAGAACAGGCGTTGCTGGATTCCCAGGATACCTGCCATAGGACATCCCATGCGGCACCATACGCGGTTTCCGAAGATAGGATAGAACCCGGTTCCTATTACACCACTGAATACTGCTCCAATAAGGAATCCGTAGGTAGATCTAAGCTCGTTATCCGGGAAGATAAAGAGTTTCGTATCTGAAGAGAGGTAATGAATACCGATCAACGAAAGTACAATGACCAGGTATCCAATAGCCCCGTATCGTGCATCTTTGGCCAGTTCTTTTCTCTTAAAGAACCAGATGACTGCGAACAGCAAACCAAGAAAAACAGCTACTCCAATAAGGAACATGTCTTTGGTGAGCCAATATTTTTCATCGTCGTACCCCAGGTAGGTGCTAACAACTGCTGTAGTCATTACTACGGAAAATACCAGTACGCTATGAATCACCCAACGCTCCACCTTCCAGGCAGTCATACTCTTGTCGCTTAGTTGACGGAAGGCATCTCCCGCAGTTTCGGCAAGGCCGCCACATCCGCATACCCAACTACAATACCAGCGCTTACCATACTTGTAGGTGAGAATTGGAGAAATCACAAAAACGGTTACTATGGCGAAGATCAAAAATGCCAATCCAATGGTCTGGGCATTGATAAACTGATCCACACGCCAGCCATCGAACGCATAATAGTTCAGCGGCCACATATTCTTTAGATCGTTGTACGGCAATGAGAAGTCATCCGTATTAAGACGTGCCATTAACTCGGGAATGATAAAAGCAAAAGCCGTTTGGAAAAACATCACACTTATTGTACGAAGTTGTTCATATCGGTTATGGCGGTATTTCCAGATGAATTTAATTCCAAAAGCCAGTATGGCAACAGTATAAAGTGTTCCGTAGACAAACCACTCACTTGCAGGGTTGCCACTTAGCACCCGGCTTAACGGGTCAAAAAGCCCTACAATGCCCTGGTTGGCTCCGTCTGCGCCAGTGCCAAGTCCCAGAAGTTCTGCATAAAAATACAAGACAACGTAGAATCCGGTAAGTGATATTCCAGCGACCCATCCCCAAAAGCCACGACTTGAAACGGACTTAAACCAGACACCATGATTTTTGATTCCGGCGATCTTACCTTGATACGATCCTTTGGCGAACAATAAAATTCCGGCTGTAATGGCCACAAGTGAGATCGTAAGCCAAATCCCTTTATTGGGGAAGTTCACATTAAACGCGGCCAAAGCTATTACGCCAAGTCCAAACAGGCCAATGGCGGTACCCAATCGCTGGGCAATGTTTAGGGTGTTTGACGCGTCGCCGGTGAGAGACATATTGCGTTGTACGGTGCTCATAATACTGTAGTCTTTTTTAGAGGTGTTAGGCTGTTACGGGTTGGTGTGCTTTGTAAGCGGCTTGAATAGATCTTACATGATCCCGGAAGAACTCCGGATCGAAAATGGCTTCGGACAGGTGTTGAATCACATAATCGGTGCTGCGTTCTTCGGTGAGCCAGCGATCAAATATTTCATGTCGCATGCGAATACCGAAGGTATTAATGCCGAGGAAACTTCCATTGTCCTTGTGCGTAGAAACCGTTACACATTTGGTATCGTCTTCATGGATCCAATGGAACTGTGTTTCATATTCCTTTGGTTTCGCAAATACCCACCCGTAAGTTTGATATTCAATATCGAAGAACTTGGCACTGTTAAACCAGTGTCCGGGTTTGTATTCAAGTCGGTTACCGCAAATGGTCTGGGCCACTGTCTCACCCATCATACGTCCTGTGTACCAAACGGCTTCAATAGGACGACGGTTACCAATAGCTTCGTGCTGCTCGGCGCAGTCGCCAATGGCGTAGACATCGGGAACATTGGTTTCCAGGAAGCGATTTACCTTTATACCTCTGCCCAGTTCGATCCCACTGTCTTTCAGAAAATCAATATTGGGTGAAACTCCGGCAGTAAGCCCCACCACGTCGCAAGGAATTTCTTCGCCGGTTTCGGCGATCACAACGGCGCGGGCTCTTCCATTCTCATCGGCCAGAATTTCCTTGAGATTGCTGGAGAGGCGGAGGTCGATATGATGATTCTTGATATGTCGATTGATCATGCCGCTTTCGCCATCTGGCAGAACTCCGTTCCAGAAACTGCCTTCCCTAACCAGGAAGGTAACGGGAATGTCGCGGGTGTGGAGCATCTCGGCCAATTCGATTCCGATAAGTCCGCCACCTACGATCACGGCGCGCTTACATACTTTGTTGTTGGGAGCGTTTTGCTCCAACAGGTCGAGATCAGGTTTGGAGTACAACCCCTGAACCCCATCCAGATCCTGTCCGGGCCAACCGAATTTGTTCGATTTGGAACCGGTAGCAAGAATGAGCTTGTCGTATTTCATACGTTCGCCATCTGCAAAAACGAGCTCTTTTCCATCGGTATTCACAGTTTCAACGAACCCGCGTTTCAGGTCAATACGGTTCTTTTTCCAAAACCAATCTTCGTACGGCTTGGTGTGTTCGTATTTCATATGCCCCATGTAGATGTACATGAGCGCTGTGCGGGAAAAGAAGTGATCGGTTTCGGCCGATACGATGGTGATACGTTTGTCAGATAGTTTTCGGATGTGGCGAGCGGCAGTGACTCCGGAGATACCATTTCCAATAATGACGATATGTTCCATAAGCTCAAAAAGTTGCAGGTTCTGTCGAACTTAAAGTTACTAACATTACGGACTAACTTAATTTAGAATAAGTTTAAATAACCGACCCTTTAAATATTTAGGTAGTCTGCATTTCTGAAAAAAATATGCCGGCACTTTGTAAGCATGTCTTTGTTTCTTCCGACTTAGCCCCCATCAAAATGAAACTGATGAAAAGAAAAATCTCAATATTTACAATAGCATTACTGGCAACTTCAATGTTGAGTTTTGGCCAGTCGACCGAAACCTTTTTTGCAGATGCCAACACCTTCTTTGGTACTTACGTAAAAAACGGACGGGTAGATTATAAGTCTATTAAATCCAACACGGCTTCTTTGGATGCCTTGTTAGATCAGGCCAAAGCCATCCGGGTTACTGCTTCCGATAGCAAAACCTATCAGGCGTTTTGGATAAACACCTATAATCTTTCCGTAATTAAAGGTATAGTTTCCAACTACCCGATCAAATCTCCTTTAAACAAGAAAGGGTTTTTCGACAAGATCAAATACGACGTAGGCGGAAAGCAGACCACGTTGAATGATATTGAGAATAAGTTGTTGCGAGCCGTTTATCCGGATGAAGCAAGGTTTCATTTCGTATTGGTATGCGCCGGTTTGGGATGTCCTCCTATAATCAGTGAAGCCTATACACCGGACAAACTGGAATCGCAATTGCAACGACAAACCGTGAAGGCGCTGAACAATCCGAAGTTCATTCGCGTAAAGGGTAATAAAGTACAACTCTCCCAGATCTTCGAGTGGTACAAACAAGACTTTGTGCGTCATGGCTCGGAGATCGAGTATATCAATAAATTCCGAAAGGAGCCCATAGCGAACAACGCCAGGTTGTCCTATTACGAATACGACTGGAATTTGAATTCCCTATAACCACTCTATAAAAAATCAGTAAACAGTCTTCCCAACCCGCAGGACTGCCTTACTTCCTGTGGGTGGAGGAAGCACAAACCAAAAAAGCTATAATGAAAAAGAAATTTTTAATACTTGGAATATTACTTCTTGCTTTCACCACAGGTATTGCGCAGGAAGAAGATGAGGATCAAGGTTCTGTGATCCAGACCCTCACCCCGTCAAAATTGATCGGTAAAGGTCAGTTTGACCTCAAATGGTTCAACAACCTGTACACACAAACAGAGAGTACATTTACTGACGGACGCGAACCGCGTGAGACCTTTTTTACCTCTACTCTCGAAGCATTTACAGGAGTTAGCGAAAACCGCAGAGTGAATGTGGGACTCGTATTGGAGTTTCGCAGTAGTGTGATAGCCAACCGAGATGCACTGGATGTCTTTAGTTTTGACGGTGAACGGGGAACGGCGCGTTCCGGATTTACATCTATCGGTGCAGCTGTCAAGTTTGTACCCTTCAAGAACGTGAACAACTTTTCTATTCAGTCGGTTTTCTTTATCCCGTTGGTAGAGGAATTTCGTGAAGGTGTGTTTTTAGATCAGGATAGCTATATCTGGCAAAACCGGTTCTTCTATGACTATGTATTCCCTGGAAACAAGTTTCAGCTGTTCTCTGAGATCAATTCGGAATTGAGCTTTGGTGACAAAGACGATAGTTTTGCAAACAACAGTCTGCGATTGACGCCGGGCGTGTTCTTCAGCTATTTTCCAAGTTCCAAGTTTACCGTACTTGTACTTGCGCAGCATTCTCAGCTCATCGACCTGGGGAATGATTTTTCACAAGACTTTACAGCTCTGGGTGGTGGTGCCAAATACCAACTTACCAAAGAGCTGAATATCGAAGCACTCTACACCAATTTCGTCCGCGGGAATGATACCGGACTGGGCGAAACTTTTAATATTGGTTTAAGAGCTGTGTTTTAAATTTAGTTGTACTTTACAGCAGCACTTCAAAGTGGACTTATGGTTAGAATTCGGCTTTGTTTGCTGCTGTTTGGTTTTTTATTTCTGAACAGCTGCGCCCAACCCAAACAGAAGATTAACGGGGTAAGTTTTGTAGCCTCTCGCGATGCAGCGACACAGGAAAATGTAGACCCTGTTCTTAAGGTTAATGCCAATTACGCGGCCGTGATGCCGTTTGGTTTTATTCGAACCCTTGACAATCCCGATATTGTATATGATACTGAACGCCAATGGTACGGAGAGACCCGGGCCGGAGCAAAACAGTACATTGAATTGCTAAAATCCAACAACATTCAGGTAATGCTAAAACCCCAGATCTGGATCTGGCGCGGTGAGTTTACAGGGTATTTAAAAATGACTTCTGAAGAGGATTGGAAGAAACTGGAGGACTCCTACAGGGACTTCATTCTTAATTATGCTGAATTGGCACAAGAGACCCAATGCGAGATGCTTTGTATTGGAACCGAACTGGAGCAATTCATTGTTCACAGACCGGACTATTGGAGCACACTTATTTCAGAAATCAAGGAAATCTACCAGGGGGAACTCACCTATGCGGCCAACTGGGACGAATACAAACGGGTTCCTTTTTGGTCACAATTGGACTACGTAGGCGTGGATGCCTACTTCCCGGTTTCCGAAAACAAAACTCCGACATTGGAAGACACCAGAAAGGGATGGCAACGATGGAAGGATGAGATCAAAGGGGTGAGTGATACCGCCGGAAAACCGGTCCTCTTCACCGAATACGGTTACGGAAGCGTGGATTTTGCCGGCAAGGAACCATGGCGTAGCGACCGCGATATGACACAAGTAAACCTGGACGCGCAAACCAATACAACCGTCGCCCTGTTTGAAGAGTTTTGGAACGAGGAGTGGTTTGCGGGTGGTTTTGTTTGGAAATGGTTTATTCACCACGATCGTTCAGGAGGCGCGGAGAATTCCCAGTTCACACCTCAGAATAAACCGGTAGAAGATGTGCTTCGCCGTTATTATGCGCACGAGTAGTTTCTATATAGCCTTTTTACTATTGCTGTATTCCTGCTCATCTTCGGATGATACGAGTACAGGAACCCTGGCCGATTTGGTCGCGGCGAATGAGATTGTTCCCGGCAACGTTATTGCCTGCGCTTCCGGTTCGGAGGAGGCCGATGTAATCATTGCTTATGCGTATCCGAGACCGGGTGCTACCGAGTTGCGCTACTTTGAAACGGAAAACACCGGTGTAGATCCCGGGGATTTTAACAACTACACCGAGGTTGTTCTCCCCGCCCTGGATTTTTTCAACGGATATCTCATGAAGTTTGAACGCCAAACCGAATTGGAGCGTTGGGCCATCATTACGTTTATGGAAGAAGGTAAATTGCATCTGTCAAATCCAATCCGTTTAAAACACATGAGTCAGAATACTTCATTTACACAGATGGTTACCGTGGATCAGTCATCTCCCGGAATGCCGGTGTTCAATTGGAATGCTTCGGCTATGGGGAGTGACGCAATTTACTTTCAGGTAGTGGCCGACGACCGGGATAATCTGCTTTCCGGGACGTATACGTTCGACACCTGGTTTCAGTATTACGAGCTTGACAATGTGGTACTGAACATAACCCGGGAGACACCTCCCGATCTCATTCCCGGAGCTGAATACAGTTTTACACTTATGGGTGTGAGCGAAGATAATTGGGTGAATACCCTGGATCAGATTGTTTTCACGACGGAATAAAATTCAGGTAAAGTTCGGTTTTTATGTAATTGGCGGCGCTTTTTCCCGTCTACTAACCTGATTTGAGATAACTACAACCGCCTAACCACGTATTGTGAAAGAACTTCTTTTTCTGATTTTCACCCTGACCCTTTCTTTGGGTTATTCCCAGGAATACATCATCGCCGATGTAAAAGTCCAGGGGAACAAGAAGATCAAAAGCTCTTTCGTGCGACAGATCTCCCAGGCCAAAGCAGGAAAGGTGTTGGACTCCACAGTGTTGGAGACCGATATCGCCAGGTTAAAGAGAACTCCTTCGGTCGCGCACGCCTATTACCAGGTTTTTCCTTCTCACGACAATGCGTACAACGTCTTTTACAATATTGAGGAGAATTTCACCATCATTCCGCAGCTGAACGTTTATACCGCCAATACAGGGGAGTTTGCCTTTCGTGTCGGACTATATGAATACAACTTTTTGGGCCGGAATATAACTGTGGGAGGTTTTTTTCAACGCGATGTTTTTAACTCGTTCGGGATCAACCTAAGAGCGCCTTACCTGTTCGATAATCATATTGGCCTTGCGATAAACTATCAGGATCTTACGACCCAGGAACCGGTATTCCTGGCAACCGGAACGGCCGATTACCGTTATAATAACACCTCATTTGAAGTATTGGGCTTGTATGAGTTCAATTTCAATCATAGGATTGAACTGGGAGGAACTTTCTTTAACGAGGACTATCAATACCTGTTCGGGGAGACAGACCCCGGCGTACCGCAGAGTTTTAATGTAGATAAGTTCCTGGCCAAAGGATTGTATGAATTCACCAATATCGATTACTATTACCAGTATTTGAATGGATTCAGTAGCACCCTGGTGTTTCAGTATGTACATTCTTCAGACAGGACGCTTCCTGATTTTGTGATCTGGTGGAACGATTTTAAGTATTTCAAGCGAGTGGGAGAGAAGGGTAACTGGGCTAACCGCCTCCGGTTGGGATTGGCTAGCAATGATGAGTCTCCGTTCGCTCCCTTTTCGGTGGACAACAACCTCAATATCCGAGGTGTTGGAAATACGATTGATCGTGGTACCGGTGCCATCGTACTAAATACCGAGTACCGACACACATTGTATGAAAAGGACTGGTTTGTCTTTCAGGGAAATGCTTTTATTGATGCAGGAAGCTGGAGAAATCCGGGTGGAGACTTAGGCGACTTTGGAGACAGTCAGAATTTGCGTATCTACCCCGGATTGGGCGTCCGGTTTATACACAAGCGTATCTTCAATACGATCTTCCGAATTGACTACGGCTATGGAATCACCAGGGATGCGACGCGTGGATTTGTTTTTGGAATAGGACAATACTTCTAAAAAAATAGCTACCTCGCTGTATGGTGAGCGAGGCAGCTTCTTATGTATAGAAAAACGCCCTCTATCTATACGTAGTCCTTTATTAGTTGCAGCATTCTCCCAACAACAATGCTGTTATTATAAGATTTTTCTTACAACGCAAACTTACCGAAATTCGTATTTGTTATCCAAACAAAAGTTCTGAAAACCCTTTGTTTATCGACGAATGAAACAAAATACTCGATCAACGACATAATTTTGATTGAAGAAAATTCTTACAGTCTGATCATTCCCTTTCAGTGAACTTGAGTGCAGCCCAGATCTCAAACTCATCGGCTATGGCATTTTCTTTAATTCGCTTGAAAATGGAAGGTGAATTGTAAACAACACCGTATCGTGTTCTGTCCATAGTATGCCTGAATTTCACCACCCAGTCTGTACCCTGAGGTATCAACTGAATAACTATTGTTTCCGGGTTTGTTTTGTCCTTTATGGTCATGGTACCCGAAATTTTGTGTCCGTTCTCAGATGGAACGGGGGATCCCGTCATCGTAAATAGGGCTTCCGGATATTTCTCCACATGAAAGAAGTCCTCTTCCTTCAGATGTCCCGACAGTTGTTTGTTCTCCTGTGACAGGCTGGTCATGTCGATTGTAATGGAGAGGGCTGAGACTTCTCCTTTTTCCAGTTTTAGCATTCCGTTTTTGATAATCAGAGTTCCTTCAGGGGCGTAACCACCCACGGCCGCTTTTCCTTTCCAGTTAATGATTTGATTGGTAATACTGAATTCCGTATTGTTTTGAGCCTGTGTTGAGGCCATTATAGTAAATGCTGCAATGCTTATTAATAAGGATTTCATGATTTTGAGTTTAAGAGTGAATCGGTTGTATGTAAAGTCTGATATCCGCAGACCATTGTCCCGTCAGGAGTTTTCCCTATGAAATACCACAACGCCCATCCTGCGAAAAGGTCTCCGCCGGTACGCCAGTTGTTTGTCCAGGTATAGGGTTGGGCCCGTTTCATCAGTTGGTTTTGGGTGCCGAAGAACTTGTCCATTTCGTTGGGCGTATGTGCCACACGCAAGTTCCAGTGGTCATTGTAATAGATGTACGCACCAAATTCTACGATGGTAAGTTCATCATCGGCATACATTACGGCCGTATTGTGTTTCCAGTAGTAGGTGTCGCCTTCCCTGACCGGATTGACCACTTCGGGAAAATGGTTTACGACCATATCCCGGGGTAGGTCTTTTAGTTTCTTCGGAAGGGCATCTTTGGGTGGTGTTCCGTAGTTTGCCTGAGACAGGCTTGTTATTGGAACACAGAACAGGATAATTAGAATTCGCTTCATAACATTCAATTTGAAATTATGCAGCAAAGATGTGTACGGCGGAGGGTATGAATCGCCTCTATTCGGAAATTGAAACCTTTTTCAGGTTGACAAAAAGTGTCATTTCGGAAATTGAAACCTTAATTATCCGTCTTTCAAATGCTTGGGAGACTGACCGGTGAGTTTTTTTACCGTGCGGTTGAAAGATGCCTTTGAATTGAAACCTGCTTCAAAAGCAAGGCTTAGCAGAGTGTACTTCTCGTGCTCCGGCGAGGCCAACAAACTTTTGACCTCCTGGAATCGAAGTTCATTCACATAGTCCGTGAATTTGGTGTCCATGATTTGGGCTATTGCTTTGGTAACCAAATAGGATTTTACATCAATGGCTTCGGAAAGATCGGAAACAGTGAGTTCCGGATTCTTAAAGAGCTGCTCTTCCACCATTTTACTTCGGATCTTTTCCACAATGGATTCCAATTGTCGGGTGTCCTCTTCAGAAAGCACTTCTACTTTTTTAAAGGCTACCTCATTCCGTTTGGCAAAACCCGCCAGCCCCAGCCAATAGGTGATAATGGCCAGTCCAATGAATATAGGATATCCGAAGAAATTAAAGGCATAGTCGAAGAACAGATACTCCACCAGCACGAAAACGATGAAACAGATGGAGAATACCAATAAAACGAGCACCACCCAACGTATCCATTTCACTCTTTGGGGTATGAGTACAAAGCCGCTGGTGACAGGAGGTGAATTGAGTAACTTCAACGATTTGAAGGCGTACAGAATGACCAGTCCGCCACTGATGAAGTATCGAATGGGATGATGCATCCAGGCAGCATATCCCCAGTAGCCAAGCCAGCTTAGGCTCTCCCGGGTGCCATCCCAGTAGAAATTCTGACTCCTAATGTAGAAGCTCCAGATCACCTCAATAAAAACGGGGATAAAATGGATCCAATGCGCCCTGCCAAACTTGAAGTTAGGGGTAAGATAACTGAGAACAAACAGGTAAATGAGCGGTCCGTACACCCAGTCAAAATCCAACAGCACGTAGTAGGCCCAGCTTTCATTTCCGCCCAGTCCGAAGAAATGGAGAATCTCCACGATAAGCCGGTACGAAAAGAAAAAGAGGATCGCTGCAAGAAAACGATGCGCTGTTTTGTGAATTGTACTTGTGCGACATAGCATGAGGCCGTAGATCAACCCCTGAATGGCACCAATGGCCAATAGTACAACTAACAGGATGGTGGTGGTTTTCACTTCGTTAAATATAGCGAAGATCTAAGAAACGATGTGCTTTTTATAATAGCGGTGCAGAGCCTCCGGAGAAGCGCCCAACCACTTTTTGATGTAGATCATCCAGAAGTGATATTGCAGGCTGCAAATACCATTATTTCGATACTTGCGGGCCGAGGAAGTTAACCATTGAGGAATAACGACAAATTGCTCCCGGCTGTACAGTTCATTGATAAGAATGTTGTCCTCATAAATGATGTAGCTTTCATTGTAGCCCCCAATTTCTTCAAAAAGCCTTTTGGAAATGAACAAACTTTGATCCCCTCCGCGACAGGCCCTCCAGCGAAAACGAGTCAGCCAGCCCGCCAGACGAAGCCACCAGTGTCCGGAATCGAACTTCATTCGAAAACAACCTGCAGAATTGCCTGAATTTATCTGTGCTCTTATATGATGATCATAGTGCCTGGGAGGGTAGGAGTCGGCATGAAGAAAATAAAGAATATCTCCCTTTGCATGTCGGGCACCGGCGTTCATCTGTCGTGCACGTCCTTTTCCCGAAGTATGTAATGCAAGACCCGGTATTGTGCCCATATAGGCATTTACATTGGCGATAGTTGCGTCCGAACTGCCCCCATCCACAACAATGAGTTCAATGTCGTTGGGGGTTTGTGCATTTTGATGTAGGTAGGAAAGTAGCGAGCCAATGCCTTTTTCCTCGTTCAGAACCGGGACAATGATGCTGATCATGTTATAAACATACGAAATTTAAAGCCCTATTCCTGTTTTTCGTTCAGGTTCCAGTTGTATTCCATGTATTCGATGGGCGCTCCCGGGTTGATCCTGGTGGCTGTATATTGATTGATATATCCAATAACATCTACCTGACCATTCACGACAAAATCTTTGCGATACCAGTCAAATATTGAGGATAGTTTGGGATTGGTGGCCGAGAGCTCATTTTTGTTGCCCTCAATAAATTCGATGGTGGCGCGATCCAGTTGTTCGTTGATTCGAGCCGCCGTATATGCTTCGTTTAGCAGTTTAGGGCAGGAGAACGAAGCACAGTTGATCGCAAAGTGGATGCGAGGCTCGTTCATTTTCCGAAGAATCCCGTTTTCGATGCCTCCCAATGACAATGATCGATTTCCGATGGGTACGATTCCGCGGGTCCAGGGGCCATTGATATCCTTAATGCTCTTCACCGGATAGTTTTCAAGAATCAGGTCAACGGTGTAGGCGTTGTACAGATTGATGTAATAGGCCAACAATTCCTGAACACTCCATTTCTTCGTTGGAGATTGTGCCGAGAGCATACTCAGATATTCTTTAAGTGCAGCCCGATCATTTTGAAAGCTCTTATAATCTACAAACCCCTCGCTGTCTACATATTTTTTCAACAAGACATCCCATTGCGAATGATCCAGATTTACGACCGAATTGGCCGTCGTTGATTCCAGGGGAGGATTCACTTGCTTGATCGGTTGTCCCTGACTGCTTATTCCGGCTGCTGAGAACAAGGCGCAACTTTGAAAACTTAAGGCTGATATAATTGTCAAGGCTATGATTGTGAGTTTTTTCAATGGATTAGTTTCAAGTGTTAAATTTTATATGTTAAGTTGGTAATTTGTTGGTTCGTTTAACTGTTTATGTGTTTATCCTGTCTCCTATCTCACTACTCACTACTCACTACTAACATCTCACTACTCACCACTAACATCTCACTACTCATTCAACGACCAATCATAGTCTCTAAAACTTTTCTTTGCCTTTGGGTTGATCGTTACTTCCGAGTACTTATTCAGAAAATCGATCACGCTTCCGTCCTGTTTGAAGTCCCTGGCGAACCAGGAGAATATTTTAGAGATCTTTACGGAGTTTTCTGAAATGGTATTGCGTTTCGGATCATTTACGAAAGTAACTGCAAGGCGTTCAAGCTGATCATCCACATCTTGCCGGGTAAAGGCCTCGTTAAGCAGTGGTGGACAGGAGAACGATGCACAGTTGATACCAAAGTGAATTCGGGGTTCGTCCATTTTTCGAAGTATCTGATGCTCAATCTCGTCAAGATTATACCATTTTTCGCCTAGTTTCCAGAAGCGTTGCTTCCAAGGGTCCTTAATATCTTTAATGCTGGTCAAGGGATAGTTTCGCAATATCAGGTCAACCGTCATGGCATTATAGGCATTCATCCAATAGGCCAGCTTATCTTCCCCGGTCCAATTCCCGGCAGGCATATTTTCGCTCAGGGTTGCAAGATAATTTCGCAAGGAAGCCCATTCGGTTTTAAAACCTTTATAATCTACATTCCCTGCTTCGGAAACATAATTGGATAACAAAGTGTTCCACGATGTATGATCGAAAGCCTCCATAGTTTCGATTGGTGTATCTACAGCATCGTCCTTGGGTTTGATTACCTCTTCTTTCGGGGAAGTGTCCTTATCTTCCTGCGTGGTTTCGGTAGGAGCCACATCAACCGGTTCATCTGTCGGTGTCACCGTATCGGTTGTTGTTGTGACCGAGGGTGTATTCTGTGTTGCCTGAATAGCTCTTTTCCCGGGACCACAGGCCACTATAACGGATAGCATGAATACAAATAAGACTAACTTTTTCATTGTCATTTTCTCGTTGATAATTATATACGAAGAACAAGCCTTTCCGGTTTTGCTCGTATAGCCCTTAGTCCGGGTAACGGGCCATACTTTACAGTATTTCACGAGATATTGTAAATATACGGATCAAATATGCCTTGTATTTCATTGGTTTTAGTTCCTGAAATTCAGACCTTTCTTTGAATTTCATAAAAAAAGTAAAGGACCGATGTAACCTTTCTGAAAAGGTACTGTCTTCATGTCAAACTAATCATCCAAAAGCGCCATTGAAACAGTTAACTGATGAAGCTTTGATGCAGCAAGTAGCCGGAGGAAATCTGGACGCCATGACCCTTCTCTTTGAGAGGTATCACAAGTGGATCTATAATTTCTTCCTGCAAAAGGATTCGAACACAACATTGTGTGAGGATATGACGCAAACGGTCTTTTACAAAGCGATACGATACAGAAGCTCCTACCGGGGCGGAAAATTTGCTTCCTGGATTTTCACAATTGCCCGCAATGTGTTCACCGATGAATACCGGAGTCACAAAGTGCGCACGCTGGAGATCGCAGAAGAGCGAATGCCGGAGATTGAAGATGAACAGAATGATGATCTCAACGATGAGCGAATACGATTGCAGCAGGTGTTGAACACCCTTCCGGAAATTGACCGGGAAATAATCGTAATGAGCCGTTTTCAGGGAATGCGGTATGCAGAGATTGCCGAAGTAATAGGAAGTAATGAAATAGCCGTAAAGACCCGGATGCATCGAATAATTAAGAAAATGCGAACCCTTTATTTTGAAACTGCCTGATCATGGATTTTACACAATTTGAAGCAAAGATCATAGATTATTTGGAAGGAAACCTTTCTGAGCAGGAAGCCCGGCTCATGAAAGAATATGTGGAGTCCAATGAGTTGGCCGGTCAGGCCCTGGAGGAGACGAAAGCGCTCCTGGAAGGTACAGATGACCTGCTTACCAGGGAGCCCGGATCAGCCTTGCGAGCTAATTTCATGAATATGCTCGAGGAGGAAAAGCAGCTTCAGGATAATGTACGTCCTATCACTTCCGGATCGGACCGATCCTGGAAAACAGCCTTTCAAATTGCCGCTTCGCTGCTGCTATTGATTGCTGGATATGGAATGGGACGCTATGCACTGCAGCAAACAACCGATGATAAAATACTCGCTCTGGAGCAAGAATCCGAGTTGCTGAAGCAGAATGTGATGATGGCCCTGATCGAGAACCGGTCGGCCAGCAAGCGTATTCAGGCGGTCAACTACGTACAGGAGTTTGCTACGCCGGATTCAGAAGTATTAAATGCCCTGATCGACAGGATGCATTACGATGCCAACGTCAATGTACGATTGGCCGCAGCCGAAGCACTTTCCGGATATTCCGACAATGCTCAGGTGAAAGATGCATTTATCGAAGCTCTGGGCACGGAGAAAGATCCGGGCATACAAATAGCTATTATCCAGTTCCTGGTTGAAGTGAAGGACACAAGAGCGCGCGGTCCTATGCAACAACTGCTGGAACAAGAGGAAACCCCAAATTTTGTGAAAGATCAGGTAAGTCAGGGTCTTTCGAATCTAATGTAAAATTCAAAAATCAAAAAAACGAACAGATGAAACGAAGTACCATATTGAATATCGCATTTCTGCTGGCTGTAGCCTTCGGATTTGCACAAGAGAACTTTAAGCAGTCGCTTAATGGGATCAAAAAAGTAGAAATTGAGACGAATACCCGGGTTTGGGTGGTGATTGGCTCTTCCAACGAGATTGAGTTGAGCAATGGAGCCAATTGCGATGGTTGTGAAGATTCCAAAAAGGACTATGACAACTACAACAATAACTACAACTATAACAATGATAATGATGATGAGGACGATCGTGCCAAAGGACTAACGCCCATCTATTCCGGTGGAACCGATAATACCGGATTTGGGATGTATATGGAGCGGGATGGAGATGTACTTCGCCTCAAGGACCTTAAGTCCTGGATGCAACGAGGAGGTTTCACAGTATCCCTGCCCAGAAGTGTCGATCTCAAGTTGGATTGCGGTAGTTTGGGGAGTGCCTGGGTTAATGGATTGTCTTCAGACCTTGAAGTAAATACGTCTACCGGCTCCATTATGTTGAAAGATGTTACCGGGCCCATCACAGCGCACAGCAGCACGTCTACTATCGATGTTGTTTTCAGTACTGTGAACCAGGGAGCACCGATTTCCATCAGCTCCTCGACGGGCCATGTAGATGTAAGCCTGCCTTCAAATACGAACGCCGATGTTGAATTGAAATCAACCATGGGAGAAGTATACAGCAATTTTGATCTTGAAGTGCCGCGTGAAGACGGGCTTCGGGTAGTTGGTGGTCGACGTAATATCAAAGGAAAGCTGGGAAGCGGTGGCGTGAAGATCTCATTGCGCTCATCGACAGGTAACGTATACCTGCGAAAAAACTAATTCAAAAAAACATTCATCATGAAAAAACTCGGAATTTTAGTTGCTTTTTTAGTGTTGGGAGTTACTTCCTACGGGCAACGTAATGTTGAAACAACGGAAAGCCTTTCATCAGGCCAGGAGCTATATGTGGATTTTAAGTTCGCCAATGACATTAAGATCGAGCAATGGAGTGGAAATAACGTTCAGGTAAAGGCCACTGTGAATATTGATAACGGAGAAGGGAACGAGTATTTCAGTCTTAAAACAGATCGCTCCAGTGATCAGTTGCGGATTGAATCAGACTTCGGAGATTATTTTAAGAAAAAGAATCGATGGGACAATTGTAACAATGTTACCGATATAAACTATGTGGTTTATGTACCCAGAAATGCAACCATGAAAGTGAAGAGCATTTCCGGTGATGTAACATCCGATTCCTTTTCAGGAACCCTTAGAACCGATCTTGTTTCAGGTGATGTGACTATCAAGGATTACAACGGAGACCTTCGCCTCAAGACAGTGAGTGGCGACCTTGACGTTACCATGAACCGGGCCAGGGTTGATGCCAAGACGTTAACGGGTACAATTTATTCGGACCTGGATATTGATATGGGGGATCGCGAAGGAAAGCGATCTCATGGATACAACAAAGTAATTGGAACGGTTAATAACGGTGGGGACCTGGTGGTTATGGAAACCGTTTCGGGAAACATCTATATGCGCAAAGGATAAGGTTTATAAGGCGCAAATAAAAAAACCTGCTCACCCTTCGGCAAAGCTAAGGGACCGAGCAGGTTTTTGCGTTTATACTTTTCTTAGCAGCATCCGCCTCCGTCGTAGTGGAAGGTAGATTCGCTAATATAGATATCATCTCTGCCAAGGCTGGCCAGTGCCGCCGCAGTCTTATCACAAATGGCAATGGGCTGATTCTTCAACAGAATGTGCCCTTTTTGATCGTCCAGGTATTCTTCCTCGCCAAAATAGATAGCTGCTTTACCGGTAAAAACACAAGGGCCGTCATCCGGCATTGGATCTTTAATCGCTGCGACCTCTATAGATTCGATGTATATGAGTTCGTCTGTCGGATAATTTTTAGGATCCAGAATACGGTATGGTTTTCTTGCGCGAATTTCAATCGTTCCGAAACCAACATCTGTTAGGGCTTTTACGTACTCGTTAATGGGCAAGCTACCGCTTAGACACAATGCACGCAGTCGCTCATCATTGCGAAGCGTTTCGTTCATAGGCTGCTCACAGGTAGGATCACTCATAACCAGTCGGCCATTAGGCTTCAGTACCCGGTACATTTCTTCAATGGCCTGTCGCAGATCATCCTCTTTAAAGATATTGAACAGGCAGTTTTGGGCTGCTACGTCTATGCTGTTGTCCTCCACAGGAAGGTTCATGGCGTCACCTTTCCGAAGATCCACAAATTCGCTGCGGAACCAGGGGTTCATAGCCTCTGCTTCTTTGAAATTCTTGCGGGAAGCTTCCAGCATTTCATCGACAACATCAACTCCAATCACCCCTCCTTTGTATCTTGAAAAGTAGGAGAACTGCAGCAATTCCATGCCACCGCCAACACCCACATACAGTACTTTGGGGCTTCCAACGAGGTCGCGGGCGTGCACCGTGCTTCCGCAGCCATAGTTCATTTCCTGCATGATCCTTGGGATCTTCAATCCGGGAAGCTCCCAAACCGGGTTGGTTGTACAACAGAGTCCTACATCGGGGCTTAGCGCAGCTTCTTTATATACGTCATGTGTAGTTTCCAGGTAGCTCATAGGTTTGTTTCAGTCAAAATTGGTTAACGCTCGTATAATGGGTCTAAGTCGAAACAATACGGGCGCCATTACAACAACATTCAAAAAAATAAATATAGACTAATTTATTTACGAAGCTATTGATCAAATGGATTTTATTAGTTCGGAGAACAAGGTGATCATATCGGGTTCTGCCTTGCCTGCCATAGCAATGATATCGGCAATATCCACGGGCTCCAGGTTGTCCGGATCGCACTCGTCCGTAAGCACGGAAACGGCCGATGCGCGAAGGCCCAGATGGTTAGCTACAATAATTTCCGGTACGGTGCTCATTCCAACGGCGTCGGCACCTATGATCTTCAAATAGCGATATTCGGCACGGGTTTCCAATTGCGGGCCAACAACGCTCACATACACCCCTTTGTGTAATTTGATTCCCTGCTCGGCAGCAATTTCTTCCAGTCGGGCATTCATTTCGACATCATAAGGCGCACTCATGTCTACAAAGCGCTCTCCCATTTTTTCCACCCCTTTAAATGCAAGCGGTGATCCACCCTGGAGGTTAATGTGATCATCAATTAGCATGATCTCTCCCTTTTTAAAGTTCAGGTTGATGGCGCCGGAGGCGTTGCTTACCAAAAGACGTTTGATTCCCAACGCATGCATTACGCGTACCGGGAAAGTAACATCGGTAAGAGAATAGCCTTCATACAAATGAAAGCGTCCTTGCATTACCACGACCTTCTTTCCGGCAAGTGTGCCATAGATTAGCTTTCCTTTGTGGAATTCAACCGTAGCGGTTGGAAAGTTGGGAATGTGATTATAGCTGGCCTCACTAAGTACTTCTACTTTGTCCAACAGTTGTCCCAATCCGGTACCCAGAATGATCCCGATTTCGGGGGTGTCAAACCCTCTTTCTTGCAGGTATTCGGCAGTTTCTTGTATGTTATTGATCATGTGCTTCATATTCGGCAAATTTAATCCTCCGGCAGGAAACGCCGAAATACTTCGTTGTCTTTTATGTCTTCGTAGAGATCGATATCATTTCGAACGGACAGCCAGTAAATGGACGATCCTTCCAAATCCTCCAGGGTCATGGGAAGCACCGTATGAGTTCCCCAGGCTTTATTTCTGAATACCTCGGATTTCAACGACTTCATTCCCAAAAGGTAGTAGCCACCATCCTCGGCGGGACCGATCACAAAGTCATGCGTCTGCAACCCTTTGAATGCTTCTTCAATATCCGAAGCACTCAAATCGTACATATCGCTCCCTATAATGATAATGTGCTCATAACCTGCGGCAAATCCCTCCTGAAAAGCATGCTCCATTCGGACTCCGAGACCCTCTCCCTGTTGTTGTACTTTGGCATACACGTTAGCGTCCCAAAGGTCGTCTTCGCGCACCGCTACCGAGTAATGTACCTGCTTATCGGCCTCCAAATCTTTAGTGATTGAAACCGTGTGTTCCAGCAAGAACTTATAAATGTCCAATGCTGCAGCATCACCTATAGTGGCCGCCAAACGGGTTTTTACTTTGCCGGGCTCGGGATTGCGGGTGAAGATTATGAGGAGGTCCAATTTAGTTGGTGGTGGTTAGTTGTTAGTCTTTAGTATTGAGACGGGAGGCATGAATTAGGACTTTGTTTTTTGTTGATCTGTTTATTCGGTAATCTGTTGAATCGCTTAACCGGTAAATTGTGTAATCGAGAAATCTACAAATTAGTACTGAGGTTTATTCAAAATTCGTCAATCGTCAATCGTCAATCGTCATTCATATACCTTTTTCCCTTTCTTAAGCCATTGACTCCAGTATTTTGACGAAGTATGTACTTTCTCGGTTTCGTTCCCTTCCATATCCAGTACGGGATAACCTTTATTTTTCCATTCGATAATACCTCCGTAAAGGTTCTTTACGTTCGTAAATCCAGCTTTCTTGAGTTTTTCTCCTATGGTTTCAGATCGCACCCCGAGAGAACAGTATATTACAACCGGCTGTGACTTATCTGCGATGGCTTCGGAAACGGTTTTGGCGGAAAATTCGGAATATCCGATGTACATCGCTTCCGGGATCTTGCTTACCTCATACTCCTTCATTTCACGGGAGTCCAGGATAACGACTTGTTCATTAAGTTGTATACGTCGCAGTTCGTCCACAGAGATGTAGGGAATGGTCTCAGCATTGTATTGTTTCAGAACCTCTGCTACCGTCTGCTGGGCAGAAAGCGGCAATGTAAAAGCAATGAATAACACAAACCAGAGTCGTTTCATATGTGCTAATTTTAGGTAACCGAACCCTGGCAGCTACTACCGGCACCGGCAGTGCAACCGTAACAGTGCTGGGAAATTACAATCTTGCGATTGTTCAGGAGGTCTTCGTTGTACTCTGAAATATGCTTCACTTTACTGGCGACTTTTAGTCCGAGCATCTGATTGAAATCACAATCATACAACCAACCATCCCAGCTCACCGAAATGGTATTGGTACACATTACATTTTCAACGGCTGCCGGATTATAGGCATCGACCAGTTGGTACATGTAGTCCTCGTAGTTTTCAGAAGCAATCAAATAATCCAAAAATCGTGAGATAGGCAGATTCGTGATCGCAAACAGATTGTGGAACTGAATGCCGAAGTCCTCCAACAGGGCTTTCTTGAACTCCTTTTCCATGCTGGCCTGATCCCCTGGCAGGAAGGCTCCACTCGGATTGTACACCAAATCCAACCGCAGATCGCTGTCCGGCATTCCATAGCCTACAGCATTGAGGTCCTTAAGTGCCTGAATTGATGCATCAAACACCCCGTCACCCCGTTGTTTGTCAGTTTTACCGCGTGTCCAGTGTGGCATGGAACTCACCACATGCACGTTGTGCTTTTTGAAGAACTCGGGTAGGTCGTGGTATTTTTTATTCGCCCGTATGATGGTAAGATTACTTCGAACAATGAAATCCTGAATCCCCGCTTTGCTGGCCTCTTCGACAAACCAACGAAAGTCCGGATTCATTTCCGGGGCACCTCCGGTAAGGTCGAGCGTATGAGCACCGGTGTTTCGGATAACCTCGAGGCATTGTTCCATAGTCTCCCGGGTCATGATCTCCTTGCGATCCGGTCCCGCATCCACATGACAGTGCTCGCACACCTGATTACACATATACCCAACATTGATCTGAAGTATCTCCAGCTTTCTTGGGCGCAATGGAAACTGATTGGTTTCCATGATTTTATTTGCAAAAGTGGGAAGTTCACCGTCGGCGAAGATCCCATTGGAGAGAATTTCGAGTTGTCGATTTGCATTGGCCAACTCGCTTTCCCGCTTATGCAGGGATTGAGTTCTCAGTTTGGTCATAGGTTTATTTCTTATCCGTCCAGTTTGTTCACTTTATTCATCATCATTACACCATGTACGAGTGTGGCGCCACTTCGGATTGCCGCACCCACGTGAACTGCCTCCATCATCTCTTCTTTAGTGATCCCGCGTTGCAGACCGTCTTTGGTATACGCATCGATACAATAAGGGCATTGCTCCGTATGAGCAACGGCCAGGGCAATAAGCGATTTCTCGCGAGCTGACAGGGCACCTTCTTCGAAAACCGAATTGTAATATTCGAAGAATTTGTTACCCAGGTCTTCATCCCAATCGGTGATATTACCAAATTTTCGAAGGTCTTTCGGGTCGTAATAGTTACTTGATGACATAGGTTCGATTGTTGATCGTTATGAACAAAAAGGTTTCAAGTTGGTAAATATAGGGAAGTAGTCTCTGTAACGGAAAAAAGCTTACGCAATAAATGTTAAATAAAATTAGTCGAAAGTGTAGGCAATTCCTGTCGTGAAGGTGTATTGTGAATCGGGAATTCCAACAGCGGGAAACTCATCGAACCAGAACGTATATGACACTTTGAGTCCAAGGTTCTTCACAAGTCCGATGATCGCCGATGACTGACTCGAAATCCGAAAGTCGGCAAATGAAGAGACCAGGGGTTGGTAGTAGGTTGTACTTATTATGGTAATGTTATCCGTGGGATAAAGGCTGAACGACAAGTAGGCACTTCCTCTGAAGTCTCTGTTAACAGGCGTTACACCGTCATCGAGTTCCTCTTGCTCATACATGATCAATGTTCCCAGATAGAATTTATATTTTTCTGAGGTGGTGAGTTTAAAACGTGGCCCAATACCTACAAGACCCCGGAAATTGATCTTGGTAACTTTGTTGTACTGTGCCTGAACGAAGGTCTCCCAGGCTAGTCTTGGCCGCATTTTATAGTTATGCCGAAAGTGTAGGATACCGGCATTCGTAAATTTATCATCTTCGATCTTCTGAAATTGAATATCGTTCTTAATAAGCCAGAGGTTTTTTTCGGTTTTGTACTGAAGGTGAATGTCGCTTCCCAGGGTGATGAAGTCGTTTACATTTCGCTTTAGTGCAAATTCTGCACTCACGGAGCCAGACCAACCTGAGGTGTCGGTAACCCGACGGAGCGATTCCGCATTGAGGATTTGAGATTGTAAATGACAGGACAATCCCAGAATAACGAGGAGAATAAGTGACCGCATCGAGGTTAGTTAGTTACCCAAAAATAGCGAAATCGTGTAATATACCCGGAACTGAATTGATGTCGCCTGTAATCTTCCATGCCGATTCCATTTTTCAACATCTTTTTGTTATTTTGAATTTCGAAGCTATTCCCCCGAAGGCTTTTTTATGAATCTAAAAGAACTGCTATGAGAAATAAGCTACCCATTACTATATTTTTAGTATTCCTAATTATCAATTTCTGTGCTGTACATGGCGTGATCGCTCAGGATCAGATAGGTGATCCCATTCTTGGTGATAGTATTGGCGATGAAGCGGGACAGGGATTATCACTTAACAATGATGGGAGTATTGTAGCTATAGGAGCCCCCTTTGATCGTACCGGTAGTGATACCCATGGACAGGTTCGTGTATTCGAAAATGTCAATGGAAATTGGGTTCAGTTGGGTAATGAGGTGGAGGGATTTGCAGACGACATATATTTGGGGACTTCAGTTGCAATTAATGCAGCTGGAACAATATTCATTGCAGGTGATCCACTTTCCAGTGCCGGCGATGGAGGAGGAGCTGCTTATGTGTTTGAACTGATCAATGACGTATGGACGCAAAAAGGACAACGCCTTGGAGGTATGTTGGGAGGAGATATATATGGAGCCGATGTGAGCATAAATGATGCCGGTGATATTGTCGCGGTTGGCGACCGGCTAAGCGATGAATTCAACACGAACGCAGGAATTGTTCAGGTATTTAAGTTCATGAACGGTAGCTGGGTTCAGATGGGTGATAATATTGACGGTTCAGAACCTTTTGATGAATGTGGTGATGGGATCAGTTTGAATGCAAGTGGTAATCGAATTGCGGTAGGGGCACCCTTTCACGATCCATCCGGTGGGGCCGATGGTCAGGTGCGTGTCTTCGAGTTTATCAATGGTAACTGGGTGCAAATAGGGCAGGACATTATTGGTGAAACCCCGAATGATGTTTCCGGAAGAAGTGTTAGTCTAAACAATGCAGGAAATATTGTGGCCATTGGAGCTCCCAATAATGGTGATGGAGGAGGGCAGTTCCCGGGGAGTATTCGGGTCTTTCAGTTAACCAATGGTATTTGGACTCAGTTAGGTCAGGACCTGGATGGTGAGGACCTTGATCGCTTTGGAGAATTTGTAAGTTTAAATGGGGTAGGAAATGTTCTTATCGGGGGTGGTTATGGATATGACAATGATCGCGGAAGGGCTCGTGTCTACCAGCTTATAAATGGTGTATGGAACCAGGCCGGGACTGATCTGCTCGGTGAACCTGATAGTTGGTTTGGGCTGCGAACAGCGATAAGTGAAGACGGTAGGGTCGTTGCTGCCGCAGGACCTGCTGATAATATGGAAACAGGAATGGTCAAAGTCTATGGCATGAGTAATGTCCTTGGAATAAATACGGTAGGAAGTTCAGATTTTGTCGTGTATCCCAATCCTTCGGACGGAATTATCTATTTGGACAGCAATAGTGCTCAATTTACCCTGCACACCGTCAATGTGTATGATCAATTGGGCCGTCTGGTTCATTCGGTAAATGGCAAACAACTGGACGATTCATATACTCTTGATTTGAGTCATTTAACGTCTTCACTATACTTTCTGGAAATCGAAACCGGGCAGACCAGAACAATTCAAAGTGTAATCATTCGATAATTGGTCAGGACGATCTAAGCAACACTAAGATTTCGGAAAGAACTCATTCAATAGAATATAAATGCCCGTAACAAGTACGAACCAACCGAATGCTTTTTTGAGCTTTTTTCCGTCGAAGAGTTTGTTCGGCCTGACCGTTCAACAAACTTCGACAACTAATGCGGCAACCTGTCTCGAACGAGTCCGTAAAGAAAGGTTCCGAGTACAGCAAAGGCAATAACGACGAGCATCGGAAGGAATCCGGCGCCAACGAGGGTAAACATGGGACCCGGACAAGCCCCGGCCAAAGCCCAACCCAGTCCAAAGATGATGCCTCCGAAGAGGTATCGTTTAATACTTATATTCTTAGGCGTGAACCGGATCTGCTCTCCGCTAAAAGTTTTTACGTTGAAACGTTTTATCACCTGCACCAAAACGATTCCAACCAGGACCGCCGTACCTATGATCCCATACATGTGAAAGGACTTGAATTGGAACATTTCGTAGATCCGAAACCAGGAAGCAGCTTGTGATTGGAACAAAAGAAATCCGAAGAAGCTGCCAATTAACAAATACCAGATTGATCTCATGAGTCTAGAAGATAAATGGGAAGATTAAATGAACCATCACCAATCCGCCAATGAAGAACCCGATGACAGCGATTAGGGAAGGGAGTTGTAATTCACTGAGTCCTGAAATGGCGTGACCCGAAGTACAACCACCCGCGTAGCGTGCCCCGAATCCTACCAACAACCCTCCAATGGCCAGAATGATCATGGTGTTTATATCGGTAAAGGCTGCCATATCAAAAAAACGTCCGGGCAGGTAAGCCTCTCCGGCGTCCTCAAAGCCCAGCTCATTTAATTGGGAAATCGCGTCCGGGTGTATGGGAACGGCATCATTGTTAATACCGAAGCTATGCGCCAAAAAACCACCCAGTACAGCGCCCAGAACGATTAGTAAATTCCATCGCTGTTCCTTCCAGTTGATTTGAAAGAAATCGGCTTTTCTTCCTGCTCCGCAAATGGTGCAGAGGGTTCGTAGGTTGGCAGATATTCCGAAGTTCTTGCTCAATAAGAGCAGTAAAAACATGACTGCCGCGAAGCCCACTCCGGAAACGTACCAGGGCCAGGGTTCTAAAAGTGCTTCCATACGTTTTTCAGCAAAGGAAGTGAATTAAGGATCCCATTTCAGTAACCTGAGTTACATTTGAAATTTGGACTCAATTGACCTCCAGTTCGGTCGTTACACGGGCTTACCTTTCAGCATCTTGTTCCAGTATAAGTAGGGTAAACCATACTTCTTCAACACCCAGAGACGCCAGTGTTCTTTACTACTGTCGAATATGAGCATTTGCTTGAGCTTTGGGTCTGGAGTAAAATTGCCATCGTAGTCGAATTCGGCCAGTACCATCTTTCCGTAGGCAGTGACCAAAGGACATGAAGAATATCCATTGTAGGCGAGGTCTCCTTTATGTTGATGTGCAATCATTTGAAGCAGATTATCTACAACTACAGGTACCTGCTTTCGTATGGCAGCTCCTGTCTTTGCCGTGGGGATTCCTGCTACGTCACCCAATCCGAATACGTTTGTGTATTTGATGTGTTGCAATGAAAATTTATCCACATCAAGCCATCCGGCCTCGTTTGCCAATACAGAGTCTTTGATAAATTTCGGTGCGGCCTGTGGAGGGGCCAGATGTAGCATGTCGAAAGGCATTTCAATGATCCTGTCTTCAGACATGGTTTCTCCAATATTGCCGTCCGGTTTGAAATTGATCTGCGCGTCCGTTTTCGCTGTATACTTGAAATAGATCACCTTTTTTTCGGCATCGATCTTAAATGGTGCGTAAAAGGGTTTGAAATGGATTCCATAGCGGTCGATCACCTTAGTCAGGGTTTCACGAACCGGTTTGATGCCAAAGATTACGCTTCCGGGCGTTGCGAAGATCACATTGGTATTGTGCATTTTTCCGCTTTTTCTGAAATAATCGGCGGCCAGGTAGGCTGTTTTTTGAGGGGCTCCTCCACATTTAATGGGGGTTGAAGGTTGCGTAAATACTGCATTTCCTCCCTTGAAGTTCTTCAGGACCTCCCAGGTGTGTTCCGGATCGGTATAGTTGCTACATACGACTCCTTTGTCCAATGCCTCGGTAAGACCTTCAATAAGCGAAGTGTCCATTACCAGTCCCGGAGAGAGTACGAGGTAGTCGTAGGTGATCGCCCCGTTCTTTTTAGTAACAACAGTATTTTGATCGGGATCTAAAGAAGTAGCAAAATCCTGCATCCATGTTGCGCCCTTTGGCATGACTGAAGCCATAGTTCGCTTTGTTTTCTCAAAATCATAGGTGCCGGCGCCCACCAGGGTCCAGGCAGGTTGATAGTAATGATATTCAGCAGGCTCGATTATGGCTACGTCCAGCGATCTGTTTTTTTTCAGAAGTGTTGCGGCGGTCATGATACCTCCGGTTCCGCCACCTACGATCAATATTTGATAGTGTGATTTCATAATTGAAAAGTTTGTAATACGTTAAAAATAAGCTAATTAAAAGCCAAAGTCTGTAACCTGGGTTACACATAAAAAAACCCGGGAACGTGTCCCGGGTGTCATCAATAAAACTACCAAACTACATAGTTCACAGCAGCGTAGTGGGGCATATATAATCGGATTTTGGAACTCCGGATTCTTTAATATCCCTGAAGCCGCCCCGAACGTCAATTACGTCCTCCCATCCTCGCTGTTTTAGAATGGATGCGGCGATCATACTTCTGTAACCTCCCCCACAATAGAGGGTGACGGGCTTGTCTTTTGGAAATTGTGCCAAGTGCTGATTGATCTCATTGAGTGGAACGCTCGCGACTCCGATCACATGTTCCGAATCGAATTCACTTTTCTTTCGTACGTCGAAGGTCTGCAATTTGGTTTCCTCGTAGCGTTGCTCGAATTCATCCGCGCTAATTCGATCCACGATGTCTTTCTCTTTTCCTGCGTCCTCCCAGGTTTTAAAACCACCTTTCAGGAATCCAATCGTATGGTCATATCCTACACGGGAAAGCCGTGTCATGGCCTCTTCTTCTTTTCCGGGTTCGGTGATCAATAATATCTGCTGTTTTACATCGGGAATCATTTCCCCAACCCACATAGCGAAATTACCTTCCAGGCCAATATTAATACTGTTTGGGATGAAACCTTTGGAGAACACCTCAGCATCACGCGTATCGAGCATTAAGGCACCGGTTTCATTGGCCGCAGCTTCAAAGGCTTCTGCCGAGAGCGGTTGCATGGCCCGATCCATAACTGTGTCCAGGCTTTCGTACCCCTGAATATTCATTAATACGTTCTGCGGGAAATAGCCCGGAGGTGTTGTTAAGCCCGTAAGTAATTCTTTAATGAATTCCTCTTTGGTCATATCTGCCCGAAGGGCGTAGTTTACTTTCTTTTGGTTCCCAAGTGTATCTGTGGTTTCTTTGCTCATCATCTTTCCGCAAGCCGATCCGGCACCATGATTGGGATATACGATGAGGTCGTCTGATAATGGCATGATCTTGTTGCGTAACGAATCGTAGAGATGTCCTGCCAGTTTTTCTTCGGTAAGATCGGCAATCACATGTTGTGCAAGGTCGGGACGACCTACATCACCTATGAAGAGTGTGTCTCCTGTAATAATACCATGTTCTTTACCCTGGTCATCGATCAGCAGATAGGTGGTACTTTCCATGGTATGACCCGGGGTATGGATCACTTTTATTTTATAGTTTCCAACCTCGAATATCTGACCGTCTTCGGCAATGATAGCGTCGTAACCCGGTTTGGCCGTAGGCCCGAATACGATTTGGGCTCCGGCTTTTTCCTTGAGATCAAGGTGTCCGCTTACGAAATCGGCATGAAAATGAGTTTCAAATACGTATTTAATCTTTGCATTGTGGCGATCTGCACGGTCCAAATAAGGTTGAACCTCACGTAAGGGGTCAAAAATAGCGGCCTCGCCATTACTTTCAATATAGTAAGCAGCGTGCGCCAAACATCCTGTATATATCTGTTCTACATGCATCTTTTAGGTTTTTAAAGGGTTATACACCTTGTTTTAATTTCTTCATTGTTCCATAAGGAGAGGAACTTTGATAGCAAAATTAAGGTGGGGGGCAGAGTTATACAGTAACCTATGTTACAGAGGAATCAGGCAGAAAATTCTTTGAAGATAATATAGATACCCATGATGAGCACGAACCAGCCAAAGACCTTTTTAAGTTTCTTGCCGTCAAAGAACTTGTTCAGCCAGACACCTACAAAAATTCCAACTACGGAAACAGCTGTAAACATGAGCAGGAAGCTCCATTGAATATCAAGATTCTCAATATCGCCAATAAATCCTATGAGTGATTTGATAGCAATAATGAGTAGTGAAGTGGCTATAGCCTTTTTCATGGGAAGTTTGGCCAGCAACACAAGAGCCGGAATGATCAAAAATCCACCGCCAGCGCCAACAATTCCTGTGACTACACCTATCACAATACCTTCCAGAAAGATCATTGGATAGTTGTATCGTACCTGGTTTGAGTCCGCATTTGTCTGATTACCGTTGCGGATCATCGAAATTGCGGCAATAAGCATAATGATCGCAAAGAAGACCATAATCCCTACTTCTTTGGTTACGGTAAAGTCATTCACTATAAAAAGAACCTCCGTGAGAGACGGAACCAAAAATTTACGTGTGAAGTAGACAGCAATGAAAGCCGGGATCGCAAAAACTATGGCCGTTCGGAAATCGACCAATCCCTTTCGCATGTTTTGAAACGCCCCCACCAATGCGGAAACGCCAACCACGAAAAGTGAGTAGGCCGTGGCAATAATAGGATTCGTGCCCAGGAGATAAACCAGTACCGGTACGGTGAGAATGGATCCTCCACCTCCAATGAGGCCCAGTACGATACCAATAAATAATGCGCCGAGGTAGCCCAGTAGTTCAGTTAGTTCCATCAGTCCATCGTATGACATGGCAAATGTAGTTTTTCAGGAAGAAATAACATGTAACAAAGGTTACATATCCTGTTCCTTAGAGATCGATAAGCTCGATCTGATTGCGATGGAGTACGATTTTACCGGACTTTTCAAGTTTTTTCAACAATCTTGAAATCACTACCCGGGATGAATGCAATTCGTAAGCAATCTCCTGGTGCGTGCTGTGCAGTAACTTATTACTGTTAACCGCCGACTTCTCTTTCAGGTACTTAATGAGGCGGTCATCCATATTGTGGAAGGCAATATTGTCTATGGCTTCCAACATTTCCATTAGACGATTGTGATAGCTTTCAAAGACAAAGTTCCTCCAGGATTTATAATTTCCTGTCCATTCTTCCATTTTTTGAACGGGAACCATTATAAGTTCGGTATCCATTTCTGCAATAGCGCGTATCTGACTTATCGTTTGTCCCATGCAACAAGACATGGTCATGGCACAGGTATCGCCCTGTTCCAGAAAATAGAGAAGTAACTCGTCGCCATCATCGTCTTCACGCAGTATTTTAATGGCTCCTGAGATCAGCAGAGGCATTGAGGTGACATACTGACCAATATCCATGAGCTTATCTCCGGCGGATACTTTCTTAAAGGTACCTACGTTGGCAATCTCCTCAAGCAGCGAGTCTTCAAACTGACCTCCAAAACTGTCTTTAAGATAATTGATCATCGCTTGAATGGTTGTTATGGCTAAATGTACAACAATTGACGTATGATACTATGAGGTATGTCATAGAATTGGGGAGTCATTGACTTGTGGTACTTACCTTAGGGCCTCCCTGAATATTCTGATTGGATTTCCGCGCGTCAAGGACAAGTGATTCTCCCATTGCTGTTCGGCTTCTTGTCTTAGTTGCTCCCATTGTTCAAGGTCCAACTTCTCTTTGATCCGTTGTACTGCAATCTTTCTGTTTTGATGTTGCGAACGGCTCTCCATAACCTGTACACTAAGTCCGGTTGGAATATGTGTTACACGTACTGCGGAGTTGGTCTTATTGACGTGTTGTCCACCAGGACCGGAACTGCGCATGGCTTGAAATTTCAGGTCACTTTCGCGCATTGCAGTTTGAACAGCCGGGGTGTGGGAAAATATTCCTATAAACCAATTTTTTCGTTTATGGAATTTTCGATAGGGTGACGTACCAATCCATTGGATCGTGCCTAGCCAGCCAGCTAAAAATGTATCTGACTTCGCACCTTTTACGGACAATACTACCGATTGCAAAGTCCTGTTTTCGGGACCCTTTTGTCGGTCGAGTTCCTCGTACACGAGACCATGCGTTTTGGCTTCTTTGCAGAACACCGGAAGTACTTTTGACACTACCAGGCAGCATTCCGCCGGCCCGCGACCGGCGGTTATCTGAACAATTCTGGTATTAGTACTATCCGATCTCATACAGTGGATTTTTAATGAGCCTTTCGTGTCCTACCGGATCAATGCCTTGTTCAAGAAGGCTGTAGGCGGCTTTCACGGCCCAGCATTTGTCACTGCTGTGAATATTCGAATAGTAGCCTAGTAGTAC
The DNA here is from genome assembly GCA_964614415.1 of uncultured Aureitalea sp. Classification (GTDB taxonomy): domain Bacteria; phylum Bacteroidota; class Bacteroidia; order Flavobacteriales; family Flavobacteriaceae; genus CAZTLE01. Next base: position 35,759 of record CAZTLE010000008.1, read on the forward strand.
TTCAGGAGCAACCAGGGTCCACCCGTCCACTTCGATAGTCTTCAGGTTTCTGGCCTCAAAGAAGTCTATGGTCACCCGGATAGGTCTGCCCTCCGGAAGCCATTCGATCTTTTCGTACCTCCTGAACCTTTCCGGGTTCGAAAGGTGATCATAACGGGTCCACACTTTCTGAAATCCATCCCGCTGCAGTATGGGCATAACCTCTGCTACCGTGGTTGGATCTACAAAAATGTCAATATCCTTGTGATCATGAGCGTGTTTGTATTCCGGGTGGGGTTGAGGTGACATAAAATGCCAGGCCCATCCGCCGGAAACAACCACCCAGGGTTTCAGCTGTTCCAGGATCGCCAGGCCCAACCTGATCCTGTAGTCGGGCCATAGCTCTCCGTATCGTTTTATATTGTGTTTTGTTTCCATAATTATTTGTCCATTCGGACGATTTTAGGTGTGAACTTTCCAACGATGGATACGAGTTCCTGTTGGTTGTTCATCACGGTTTCTATATTCTTGTATGCCATAGGGGCCTCGTCAATCCCTCCGCCAATGAGAGTTACCTCATGCTCGGCCAGGGCTTTTTTGATGTCACTTCTGGTAAAAGTGTCCTTGCACTTACGTCTTGAGAACAACCTTCCGGCGCCATGTGATGCCGATTCCAGGCTCTCCGTATTTCCTTTCCCTTTTACAATGTATCCGGGTGCGGTCATTGAGCCCGGGATGATTCCCAGTTCACCCTCTGCGGCAGGAGTAGCCCCTTTGCGATGTACGATGCATTCTTCACCCAACACCTCCTGTTTCCAGGCGAAATTGTGGTGGTTTTCGATCTTCACAATTTCGCCTGGAAACAGGAGGTGTTGGGAAAGAGTGTATCTTCACAAGTGGCCGGGATCCCAAAAGTTTCCCCAGTCGTGCATGAATATCGTCGTGGCATGCCTGCGCATAATCTCCGGCCAGGTTCATGGCGAGCCAGTATTCCTGTCCGTCGTGCGTATTCAGATCCAACCAGGCCAATTGCTGCACGTGTTTGGGAAGCGGACATTGCTTCGTTGCCAGGTATGTATAGTGTTTGGCAATGTTGGCGCCTAGTCCGCGTGACCCGCTGTGGGACAGGATTCCCAGATATTCTCCGGGCGTAAGTCCCCACTCGTTTTCCGGATCGGAAATAGCTACACTCCCGAACTCAACGAAGTGATTTCCACCTCCCGAGGTTCCCAATTGTTTGTAAGCCTTGTCCTTGAGCCTCTTCACCAGAGGGATCGTCTTAAACTCCTCGCGGCTAAAGATCTCATGATCGTGCTTCACCTTGTGGGTCTCGTACATTCCAAATTTGGTATGCTCGGAAAGCATATTGACCAATTGGTGGCTCTTTCCTTTCAGGTAGGAAGTTTTGATAGGGTAGACAGTTAAGCACATTCTACACCCTATATCAACTCCCACGCCATAAGGAATCACGGCATTTCTAGTAGCGAGTACCCCTCCAATGGGAAGGCCGTACCCGGCATGTGCGTCCGGCATCAGTGCACCTGCTACGGCGACCGGTAATTTCAGTGCGTCGTAAAGCTGATACTTGGCCTTTTCATCGATGGCATTTTCACCATATATCTGAAATGGCGCCCGGACGGTATTCAGTTTTTGTCTTGTGACAACCACTGGATCCAGCAGGCTTTCGGCAATCTTTCCCCAAACCCCGTCGTTTTTATACGCTTCGGGATTTTGGAGCACTTTTTTGGCCTCTTCCAGGATCTGCTCTTTCTTTCTTCGTTTTTGATAGCGGTTAATCTGACCTAAGGTCACGTTAATGCTATTATTCTTTGGAAAGCCCAATTTGATCAGGTCTCTTCCGCTTAGTTTCTTTCCCATGATATTGTTCTTTTGAAGAAGATGACCCAACGAAGGGCCACCTTCTTGTTAATTTGACATTATTGCACGAAGCACCAGGTATAAAACCCAGAGCAGGAAACGAATTAGTAATCCGTAATCCATGTCATTATCGGTTTGCATCTCCCTTCGCGCTCTGGCATTTGCCAGCGCCTGAGGACGATAGGGTGCCTCCTGCACTTGGTTTTTCCGCTTCACCGGAGATTGCTCCATCCAGAGATTGAGCAGTTCCAGTGCTTTGCGATTGGGCTCTGCATTGTACTTAGCCTTGGCCTGAACGATCTCACGTTCCGGCAGGCTTACCTCAACAGTTGCCAGGCGTTGTACAGGTTCTCCGGCTACCTCTTTCTGCAAAGAGAAAATGGTAGCATGACCGTCGTAACAGGCCTCGTCGTATTCGGAAACACAGTGCTGCATTTCATGTCCTTCGTCGTAAAGCTCGGCCGAGTTCAATAGCTCGACTGTTTTAAAAACTACTTTGTTACCCTCGACGAATTCCTCTAAGTACAGGGACTTAATTCCCGAAGCATTCCAGCTAAGGACATTTTCCCTTTGCTCAAGATGCACTCGACGATGCCACTCCTCAGTTTGCTGCCTTAGCGCATTCAGTGTTCTGTTCTTCATTGAGAAGCTGTTGTCTTCCCGATACTTGTACGCCAGGTAATCGACAATCATATCGATCTCTCTAACGTTCAGTTCGGCTTCCCTGGCGAAGAACTGAACTACCTGAGCCCAGAAAACCTCCTGATCCGCCCGGATCATGGACAGCCTTGAAAGGGCGATCATTTTTGCGGTTTCCGTTGAAGCGCCAAAACCGATGGCTTGCGCATAGCGCAGTGCTTCGTGGACTGACAAGAATGAGGGCGCATTTCTAAAGGCGTGTGCCATCTTGCTGGTAAGTTGTACTGGCAGCTGCGAGAGCTCCTTTACACTTTTACCCTGACCCATCTGAACATACCAAAGCATTCCAATTTTATTAGCTCCGAAGAATGAAGCTTCCAGAAACTTTGGTGTTTCGTACGCGGCGAAACAGTGTCTGATCAATGCACTCAGTTGCTCACTTTCGTAGGGAGAAGACCTGGTCCAATCTTCAATAGGCCGTACCAGTCTGTTTCCGAAGTAACTGATGTTGTGCAACACTTCCACACTGTTATAGTTTCTCAATAGAGCATAACACTTTTCGTCATACAAGTGGATCAGGAGTCTCTTGAATGTTCTTCGCTTCCAGGTGTATTTCTTTTTACTGGTTTTACAGAAGAACTCACGCAACATAGACTCAATAGTTCCCTTGTAGTGTGTCGCCACATTGTTTTCATTGTAAATTCTTTCAACTAACTCTTTGTAGTTGGAATGTGCTTTTCCCTTATTTGGTAATACTTCATTCGTTCTCATTTTATTGGTCTTTACAAGATTATTATCTATGTAAAGCCGCTTAAAATCTGCAATGGTCTTATAGTTATATACAAGTCTGTATTCATGCTTTCTTTTTTGGCTTTAACTGTCTGTACGTGTTGGGTTTTTCCAACAGAAGGTCTGATTCCTTTTAGGAATTGGTATTCAAAACATATGTTCTGCGATCTGGTTTCGGGTTTCGAAAGTCCTTCGATGTAAAACCAAAAATGGAGATACAAAAAAGTCCGAAACTTTATATGGGCTTCGGACTTCCTTGATGTGAGCTAAAAAGCTACATGGATAGG
>CAZTLE010000009.1:0-9499 GCA_964614415.1 uncultured Aureitalea sp.
ATCATGAGATTAATCTTTGCCTGAGGAACATCAAAGCGTGGAGTGAGAAAAAAAGGGTTCCAACGAATCTGGCCAATTTCCCCGGAAAAAGTTATATCATTACCGAACCTCTGGGAACCGTTTTGGTGATCGGTGCCTGGAACTTTCCATACCTCTTGTCATTAGTTCCGGTAGTCTCGGCCATGGCCGCAGGAAACACCATTGTGTTAAAACCCAGCGAGCTTCCGGAAAGAACCTCTGCCGTCATGGCGGAGATCATAAACTCCGGTTTTCCGTCGGATTACTTTTTTGTGGCTGAAGGCGGTGTTCCCGAAACCCAGGAAATCCTAGAGCAACGTTTTGATAAGATCTTCTTTACCGGGAGCACCCAGGTAGGTCGGATCATCTATCAGGCCGCTGCTAAACATCTCACGCCGGTTACATTGGAGCTAGGAGGTAAAAGTCCGGCATTCCTGTTACCTGATTGCAACATAAAAATGAGCGCGAAACGCATTGCCTGGGCAAAATTCCTCAATGCAGGTCAGACTTGTGTTTCTCCGGATTACCTGCTGATCCACGAATCGATTGAGGCGAAATTTCTCAAGGCATTGAAAGCGGAGCTTGACAGATATCCGGATCAGTTCGACACCGATTCTGCGAATTATCCGAAGATCATTAACGAAAGGAACTTCGATAGATTAGAATCCCTTATCACTGCTGAAAAAGTGCACTGCGGCGGAAATACGGACCGTGAGAACCGGTTTATAAGTCCAACGGTAGTCACCAACATTTCATTCGATGATCCTATTATGGAAGAAGAGATATTTGGCCCCATTTTACCGATACTGTCGTTTAGCGATCTCGACGAGGCCATCGCCGCCGTTAAGAGCAAACCCAGGCCGCTCTCCTGCTACGTGTATTCGAACAGTTCGAAATCCATCAAGAAAATTCTTCGTGAAGTTTCATTCGGAGGGGGAGCAATCAATGACAGTGTAATGCATCTCCCCAATTCGAATTTGCCCTTCGGAGGTATAGGTATGAGCGGGATGGGTAGCTACCACGGTAAATCCGGTTTTGACACCTTCTCACATTTTAAAAGTGTATTGCATAAATATACCTGGTTTGAGCCGCCCTTTAAGTATACGCCTTATACGCGTTTTAAAAGGAAACTCCTTAAATGGATACTTGAGTAATGAAATGGGCGCTTCCAAATATCAAATCGAAGAACAGGCAATTACTCCTGTTGGGTATGCTTGTGCTGGTCTTAATCCCCTTCAAAGATCTGCTTGATTCCAGTTTGAACAACTACGGATTTTACTTGTCGGAGTCACTACTGTTCGGAAGTTTCTGGCTTCTCTTTATTCCCGGTATCTTATTGCACATCAACCTTATGGATCGGATACAACACAAGACCGGTTCGTTGATCGTCCTAATCCCCCTGGTGTTTCTTCATATAACCTTCTTTTCACTACTCGTATATGTTATTTCAGACCTTTGGTTCAACCATACCTTCGGATTTACAAGAGTGTTTTCGAGTACTGTATCCGGAAACGGCTTTGTTGCATTTCTTATCTACATTGTAACCTGGTTTTTGGCTCATAGGAGTACATTGTCCCAGGTGCCTGAATCGACAGGTAGCTATCCAAAAAGAATACCTGTTACCCGAGGACATAGGACTCACTTCATTGCAACCGAGGATATTCAATATGTGTGCTCGGATAAACCTTATATATGTCTGGTCACATCTGAAGGGAAACATCTTGTAAAAAATACGCTATCCGGTTTTCTTGACAATTACAACTCCGGAGACTTTGTAAGAGTGCATCGCAGCAACGTGGTGAACCTGTTGCACGTGCTTTCTTATTCATCCCGCAAGAATGGTGATTATGACCTGCAAATGCGGGACGGCAGCTCCGTGAGAATGAGCCGTACCTATAGTCCGGAGTTTAAAGCAAAGTTTCGATAGCCCTGTTTGGCATAAGATATACTCAGCTTAGCATATTTGACGTATTAAACCCCTCTTTTGATCGTACCTTTTGAAAAATCAAAAAGCGAACGATGGCATCAAAAGCATTCGGACATCTTATTAAAACAGGAGCGTTAAGTCTGGCTCTATTTCTATGTGGATGCATTGGTAAGCACAGCCCGGATGCTCAGTCGGTCATCATTACGGAGACCAATGAAAAGGCAGTTCAAACATTGGGGGATACCCTCGATGTGAACCTCGTCAAATCCTCGATGAGTTGGAAGGGCACCAAAATGCGTGGCGCCGGAAAGCACGAAGGCGAAATAAGTTGGAAAAGAGCTTATTTCCTACTAAGAGATGACAGTTTGGTCGGCGGTGCTTTTACTATCGACATGCGTTCGATCAGGATTACCGACATGCCCGAACACGAAACTGAGGCACGACGCAATCTCACAGATCACCTTTCCAGTCCGGATTTTTTCGATGTTGAACGTTTCCCGGAATCCACCTTCGAGGTTACCAGGATAAAATACCTGGAGGCCAATGAACTTGAAATTATTGGCGCCTTAACCATTAAAGATGTTACCAGGGATATTTCATTTAAAGGCAACTATGCAGACGGAGTATTCACTACCCGTTTCGCGATTGATCGTTTTCTATGGAACATTGCCTATCAAGGCAGTTGGACAGACAAGACCTTTGTAGACCCGGATATACAATTCACAATAACACTCAAAATATTATGAGACAAGTAATTTTAGTGATCGCGGTATTGTTATGTTTTTCCTGTGAATCACAGAATCGATCAAAAACTGCAGCCGTAAAAGTAGGAGGCCCATGCGAGGGCTGTGAGGCCATATTTGAGTATGGAGATCGAAAGTTATCGGCAGTAGATACGCTTCCCGACTTTGAAGCCAACGAGCCCAAGTTAAAGATAACTGGGGTAGTTTATGAAAATGACGGTAAGACCCCGGCCAAAGATGTAATTCTGTACATCTATCATACCAATGCCAACGGCATTTATCCGAAAGCACAAAATGCCACCGGTTGGGCGCAGCGTCACGGTTATCTGCGGGGATGGATAAAGACAGGAGTAGACGGACGTTATACTTTCTACACATTTCGGCCCGCCTCCTACCCAAATACAACCATTTCCCAACACATCCACATCACGGTTAAGGAGCCTGACAAAAACGAATACTATATTGATGATTTTCTTTTCGATGATGATCCTTTTCTCACGAAAGCTGAACGCAAAAACAGACCTAACCGCGGAGGATCAGGTATTTTCTTGCCTGTTAAACGGGGAGACATATTCCTCATTGAACGAGACATTAGGTTGGGACTCAATATACCTGATTACGATTAACCTTGCCGAAACACAGGTAATCTTCTCGTTACGAAAACATCAATTGTTATTAATTATGAAATAACGTCAGGGACACATAACATCCATAGCTTTAAGGTGTTAAAAAGGATTTTGTGAAAGCCCTCTCGTTATTTATCGCTTTTCCGGTGTTGTTGATCCTGATTTGGATCTCTCTTTCAAATGCGAAGCCTTCTCTTCAGGCAGGTGCCATTACCTTCGAAGAGCTTACGACCCGGGGTGATGACAGTTTTAGCATTCAAACTCAAATGGACATTCCAAAAGGCTCCATCATCCGCTTTACCGATTCCGAATGGAACGGAAACCGATTTGGTGCAGACGAAGGTGATATCGTTTGGAATTCGGGAAATAATGTGATTCCAGCGGGAACCCTTGTCATATTTCAGCTTCAGGATTCAGGAACTACAGTGACACATGGTAGTGCTTACGGGACAATGCGCTTATCCAACGAACGGGAAGCGCTTTTTGCCTACGTTGGCTCTCTTAGGCTACCAACGGGCTTTCTTGCGGTTATCTCAAACGATACTCTTGCCTATGGAACGCTGCTGAATACCGGATTGGTAAACACCTCGGCAGCCGTCACATTTCAATGATCACTTCTTCCGTTCCGCGACGTACTTTCTTCATAGAAGAGAACATATCGTCTTCGGCCCGATAACCGACCGGAAGTACGAGTACAGATTGCAGCCCCAGTTTATCCAGTTCCAGAATCTCATCATAGCGGGACGGCTCAAAACCTTCCATCGGGCAGGCATCGATTCCCTCCAGGGCACACACCGTAAGTAAGTTACCCAGGGCAATATAGGCTTGTTTCGCCATCCATAATCGCACGTCTTCTGGCTTCTTCTCTCCGAAGTTTTCAATGAGAAAGTCCTCATAATCCTTGAGTATTTCGCGCGGAGTGTTTCGAATATCCTCTACCCTCTTGAAGTGCTCCTTCACATATTGGGAAGTAATTCCGCCCTCAATGCATAAGACAAGCACATGGGAAGCGTCTCTAACCTGTAGCTGATCCATGGAGGCAGGCACCAGTTTCTCTTTCAACTGCTGATCACTGATAACAACCATCTTCAAGGGCTGCAGGCCATAGGAAGTAGCAGTAAGATTGAAGGATTCCTTAAGTATATTGAGTTTGTCTTCGGGAAGCGTTTTCGAAGCGTCAAACTTCTTCGTGGCGTAGCGCCATTGGAGTCGGGAAATGATATCTGAATTCATACACTGTATCTCTTATTGCAAAAATACAACCGAACGTCCAATAATCGGAATCGTTACATATAGTTGTTTCTGTCTTTCACATAGAAAAAATTGATACTGCCGCAGAAGGCTAGAAGAACCAAAGCTTAATAGCAAGTGCAATAACCGCGACCACCAGGAACTTACGTACCAATCCGTCTCCTTTCCTCACCGACCACCGGCTTGCAATCCAGGCACCGCTGGCATTTCCGATGGCCATTATAATCCCGTAGGTCCAATGTACTTTGTCGTTTAAAATAAACATGACTATCGCTCCGGACATATAGATGAGTACCACAAATAACTTGGTCGCGTTCGACTTTACCAACGACAGATGGTTGATCGATGACAGTGCCAGGATAATGAGAAATCCGACACCGGCCTGAATGAATCCGCCATAGAATCCGATAAAAAGAAATGCCAGCATTCCGAACCAGCGATACTTTCCGGTAAGTCGTTCGGATGTGAATCCTCTCCCAGCTTTGGGCTTAAGAACCATGATGAGCACCACACCTACCATGATAATTGCCAGGAGTCGGTTGAACAGGGCGTCGTCCATATCCACGGCCACATTCGCTCCTATGATCGCTCCTATCAGGGCCGGGACCGCCAGGTAAAGCGCAAAGGGAAATATAGAGATTCCTTTACTGCGGAATCCGAAGGTGCCGGAGATATTCTGGACCATCAAGGCAATGCGGTTTGTCCCGTTCGCTTCGGCGGAAGGAAGTCCCATAAAAATGAGTAATGGAAGTGTGATGAGCGAGCCTCCTCCTGCCAGGGTATTAATGACTCCTGCAAAGAAACCGGCCACTACCAGAAAAAGAAGTTCCCAGGGGATTTCCAAGGCAAAGGGTTTGCTACAAATGTACTATAAAGTAATGATCCCGGGGATTTTGGGAATACTTCAAATATTTTCCAATTTGTTTCAGGAAACGGAAAAAGCGATTTATATTTGCACCCTCCTACGCAACTGCGTTGCTTTGGAGGGCGCAGCCCGCGATAATGGGTAAAGGAGGAATGGCAGAGTGGTCGAATGCGGCAGTCTTGAAAACTGTTGAGGGTCACACCTCCGGGGGTTCGAATCCCTCTTCCTCCGCAAACAAAAGCTTCACGAAAAGTGAAGCTTTTTTTATTCCCAAAAGACGAAGAAAATTTATTTTCTGAAGTCGGAAAGGGAATAAAAAATAGCTGCCGAAGGCCAATGTTTTCATATCTGGCAAATAGCATTTTATTTCAGTACTTTTTTCAGAAAACACCTTCATTTATATCAAAGAGATTAACACTAACAAACCCATCAAACAAGTTGCAAAAAGTGAACGGTTTCTCCTGGCCTTCGTCTTTCTATAAATTAATCCGCTCATTAACAAAAAGAAAATGCTCATCAAAATTAAAAGCTTCCAGGGGCTTCCCGATAACACAACGAATATGAGTCCGCTAAAAACAAATATGATCCACTGGAATAAATAAATAAAAGAAATGGATATGATCTTTTTGATCGTTAGGTTCTCCTTTCGTAAAAAGATAAAATAAATAAGACCCATTACCAGTAGAAAATAGATCATTGATCGAACAAGCAAATGCTTCAATGGTGTTACTATCAATGACATAAGACTGAATTCCGGCATAGCTACTTCCTTCATATAATTCTCATCAAATTCGGAATTTAGTATCAATTCAATTGACCGATTCGAAATACCCTCAATATCTTTTATTTGATTGAGATCACTAAAAAAACCGTTTGCCTTTCTGTATTCAATAATTCGGAGAGCCTCGTCCCTTTGAAATCCTTTTATAGTTAGCAAGTCTTCCACTTCCGAAGCGTTTAGGTCGAAGGTATAAACGGGAATGCTTATAGCTCCATAGGGATCAGGTACTAAGAAACGATGTGTATAATTCTTTATCAATAACCAAAGCTCAGGGGGTAGTTCGTTGTTATATTCTAAACCTGTAACCTCTTTGAATATTCTCTTGATTGCCAACTGCTCTGAAGGGAAAGCACGTATATAACCCTCCATGAAATCAATAAATTCTGATTTGGAAATGTTCTCGCCGGACATATGCTCGTGAAAAACAGAAAAGTACTTAAGAAATTGATTTTGAACAGGCGTAAAGATCTCTTGAGGTGAAAAAATGGTGGTAGTGTCACTCAAAAAAGGTTTGTAAAACGCGGTATCCATGTAGTGATCAGCTAGTTCACTCTGAGTAAGTTGTGTGAAAAATGCGCTTATTACACCTTCCGTGGATAGCATTTGTACATAATTACGCAATTCGCTTTCACTATGTCGAATTCCTGCATTTCTAATGGTGAGTTGATCGCTAATATTATTCAACTCAAGGGTTGTATTCAGAAATTTTGCAGTACCATTTACCGCATGCTCATATCGCTTAAGGTTTTCATATTTTTGATACCAAATGGGCATCGACATTTTAAAATACCCAATCCTAAACGGATAAAGAAAATCCTTTTCGAATCCGTTTATTGCGACTTGAGACCGTATTTTGGTTTTTTCTATATCAGCAAATATCCCCTTCTTTATGGCCTCATTACTCTCAAATATTCTTGATACATTTTCGATGTGTTCTGCAAATCCTTCATTGAATGCGGTAGAATAATCGGTCTTAACGGAAAAATAGTGCATATCTACACTTCTTGAAGGATACCTTCCTTTGCGGGATTTTAACAGACCATAAATAAGATGCCCCATCTCATGAGGATATAGCTGAGTTACGGACATTAACCTGTCATAACTTTCATCAATTCTTCCTTCAACAAGATCAATGTACGGCACATTTGTCTTCTCCATATGGCCGTTTTCTGTTTGTAAATGAAATCCAACTTTGGCAAAACCCCCGTCGTTCTTTGACAAGGCCAGGTAAGCCGGTTCGATAGTATCTAACTCATTTTTATTTTTCAGATACGTCGCCGCCAGAAAATACAATTCCAGTATCTCATGTACAAAGGAATCATTTACTATGTCACTTACTTTTCTATATAATTGAGTTGTGTCAGAAACTATCACCATTTCCGGCAGATCGTTTATCATTTTTCCAGTAGGCTGCATAACTACGATCTTCTCCAAACCGGAAGGGACAAAAGATCTGCTCACGCCCTCCTGTGCCAAAGCTACCGCGCACAGAAACAGTAGGGTTATTGATAAATATGTTTTTAGTTTTTTCACATTATTGCCGCTAACGTTCTGAGCAACAGTTTGATTTTAGATAAATTTACCACTTTTTCAACGGCCATTAAATCGGAATGGTCGTTGTCCTCGCACATATAAGCATAACGTACCGTTAAGATCGCCCCTAAACCAAAAAACCCACAGCGCTTGCCGTGGGTTCTGGTAATTTCATAGCAATTGTAATCTAATTGACTGATCGTATGGTTACATCGCCAAGGTTTATTCCTTTACGTATCTCCGGAGATCCCTTGTACGTTACCTTGGCCTCACCAAAGGCAGTTACTTTGATCTGATCGGACGTATTCAGAGCAAACTCAGCTTCTCCGTAAGCTGTAACCCTGGATCTTTCATTGTTGATCTCATCCAGGTGTATACGGCTTTCCCCATACGCTACGATACGTTGTTCTTTGACATTTCCGGTTCGCACCCATAATTCGCTTTCGCCGTAAATGGTTGTATTGAATTCTTCCAGTTGAAGCTCTTCAATAGTGATTTCGGACTCTCCGTAAATTTTCAGACGGAGTTTTTCCTGCTTGATCGGACTCTTGAAATGAAATTCTTCTTCTCCACGCAGTGAATACTCATCCACCTGCTTGTAGGTTACAGTGGCCACAACCTGAGTTCCTCTATATAAAGGAGATTTGACCTTGTATCCATTAACGCGTTCCTTTTTGTTCTTAGGAATGTCCTTAGCGCCATCCAGGTACACGCGTAGTGTTTTTCCGTTTACTTCGATATTGATCTTGTCTTCGGATACTTGTGAGGATTCAATAGTAACCGATTCGGTAGTTCCTTCTACAAACTTAACTTCAATGTGAGGGCTGATGATAACTTTGTCGAAAGTCTCAACATTTGTGGTTCTCTGAGCACTTACAGTAGTAATTGCAAGAATCAAAAGTGCTATGCAAAGTTGAATGTTTTTTTTCATTTTGTTCGTTTTGATGATGTTAGATAAGTACCTTTTAAGGTCGTAGTACTTTCTAAAAGACTACGTTATTCTTAAATCGTGACACTTTTTTCAATTTTCTTTTAAATAAGACGCTTAATTGTACTAATTGGTTGCCTACGGCACGATCACCGAGCTTTCCGTATTGATCGTATCAAACATTTAAAATATGCCTAAGGAAAATAAAACCTCACAGTAGCGAGTTAACTTTCTATAACTAACGCTATCCATGTCGAGAAACATTCTGAGAATAGTCGTCCTTGTGACCGGCCTTTTCATTGCTTTTGGCTGTCAGGAATCCAAAAACCAACCAGTGGTTGATACGTTCACCGTAAAATCCAGTCAGCTTATCAACCAGATCCTGTTGGATAAGGAGTTTTTTGATTGTAGTTGCTTCCTGGGGTTTCCGGAACAGACCTTGCTGGAGCTTGCGGAGCTAACATATCCGGAAAGCAAGATTCGAACACGCTCGCTTGATGCATTGGAAATCAATGATTTAAATACCCTAGATAGTTTGGATAGGTTATCAAGGAATTTGAACGTAGCAGATCTACAATTGAGCTTTGACATTGACTTGCTTCCCCGTGCCATGTTCGATTCAATTCTACGAAAACACGGATCGGTTAGAGGAAAAGAGATCCTTTGGGAAAAGTGTCCGGAAGGCTGGCTTTATATGTCCCGTCCTGTATTCAATAAAGACTATACCACTGCCATTATAGAAGTGAGTGTTTGCTCACCAGGAGGCTCCGTTAAGGTGTATGATTTAATTGACGGCAATTGGGTACTGAGAGAGCGATTGATAAGTT
>CAZTLE010000009.1:9510-38237 GCA_964614415.1 uncultured Aureitalea sp.
ATGCAAAAGAAGACAGCTCCTACTCATAATCGCTATTCCTCCGGAGTTTCAGAAAATAGCTTTGGGGTGGTGTCTTCTGTTTATCTGAAAATTCTTCCACCTGATCGAAAGGCACAATCCACAAGGATTCAATCCATCCAATTTTTATATCTTCATAATGCACTAACCTCTAAATTAGTAGATTATGAAAAAACTCGTTGCAGAATTTATTGGAACCCTTTGGCTTGTTCTGGGTGGATGTGGAAGCGCCGTTCTGGCTGCTGCTTATCCTGATCTGGGCATTGGCTTTGTAGGTGTTGCCATCGCCTTTGGTCTCACCGTAGTGACCATGGCCTACGCCATAGGGCACATCTCCGGCTGCCACCTCAATCCGGCCGTATCTATCGGACTGTGGATGGGCGGACGCTTCAATGCAAAAGACCTTCTCCCTTATATCGCGGCCCAGGTACTGGGTGGTATCGCAGGCGCCGGGATTTTGTATTTAATCGCAACAGGAAAACCCGGTTTTGAACTGGGAGGTTTCGCCGCCAATGGCTATGCGGAGCATTCTCCCGGAGGCTATAGCATGCAGGCCGCTCTTATTACCGAGATTGTAATGACCTTCATGTTCCTCATTATTATTCTTGGTGCTACACATTCGAAGGCGCCCAAAGGATTCGCAGGTCTGGCTATCGGACTTGGATTAACATTAATTCACCTCATCAGTATCCCGGTTACCAATACTTCAGTGAATCCTGCCCGTAGTACGAGTCAGGCGCTATTCGTTGGAGACTGGGCTATGGGGCAATTGTGGTTATTCTGGGTAGCCCCCATCGTAGGGGCTATAATTGCAGGACTGGTCTATAAGTTCTTATCGCCGGAGAAAGAATAATTACTGCAAAATATCTAAGGACAGCGCGATCAGGCAAATACGCCTGATCGTGCTTTTTATTGGGTTGCAAAATATTTGATTACTTTTAATTTGCATTGAATAACCAATCAAAAGGACCAAATGTCATCGCGGGAAGATCAATACGCAACCCTGGTAGACCGGGTAAAAGCAGCCTCGGTAGTGTTAGATATTAAAGAAGAGAAAGAATAGAACTTTATATGATCCTTTTCTTTCGAAAATTACGGCAACGTCTACTTTCTGAAAACAAATTCAGCAAGTACCTGATCTATGCCATAGGCGAGATCCTTTTGGTCGTAATAGGGATTCTCATAGCACTGAAGGTGAACAACTGGAATGAGGGACATAAAGATCGAAAGGAAGAGGCCCTCATCATGCAAACCCTACACGATGAACTCAAGGAAAATCTGGATTACAGCACTACCGTCATGGAAAGTCTGGAAAAGCGACTGTCTACTACCGTTACACTTATGGAGTATACCGCCCGGGAAGAAACAGAACTTGCGGCTTCCGTGTTCGATTCGCTAATGGTGATATCCTTCATTTTTCCACCGTATAGTCCCATCAACAATGATCTTGAGCGCGTTCTGGGCTCAGATCAGATGGATCTCATCCAATCAACGGAACTTCAAAAAGAGTTGTCCGACTACAAAAAGGCGATCGATCAGGCACTACTCTCATATGTGTACGCCGAAGATGATTTCAAACTGGTCATTCTCCCCTATTTCGTGAAGAATTACCCGCTGAAAGCGCTGCTTAAGGGATATGGCCTGGACATTCCCGAAACGCGTCATCCTCGAAACTATCCGGATCTTATGAATTCGGTGGAATTCGAAAACATACTTTCTGTGATTTATGCCGATTCCGCAGGACAGTTGCAGGTGATCTACGATATATTGAGGCGAATCGAAGCGCTTAAGAATCACATTCAGAGCGAATATGAGATTCCACAGGCCTAAGTATTGCACAGACTTACCAAATCAGAGGTCAGAAAATAGTGGTATCTTACTTGTTCCAATTCCATGCTTATGAAGAAGCTCAAAAAAGAACAGATCAGCCAGGAAGTGTTCGATCTCTACGATCAGTATGCGCACAATAAGATTCAGAGACGTGAATTCATCGAAAAATTGGGACTCTATACCGTTGGAGGAATAACCCTTCCCTCTTTGCTCAGCTTTTTAATGCCGAATTATATCGATTCCATAATCGTTGCTCCGGACGATTCGCGGTTGGATTCCGACTATATTACCTACGATTCCCCAAAAGGTGGTGGTTCGATCAAGGGCTTGCTTTCAAAACCTTCTGATGCCACAGAACCATTGGGTGGAATTGTTGTAGTTCATGAAAACCGGGGACTAAACCCCTACATCGAAGACACAGCCCGTCAGGCTGCACTTCAAGGATTCATTACACTCGCGCCCGACGCACTCACACCCCTTGGCGGATACCCGGGGAACGACGATGACGGACGGGCACTTCAACGACAACGCGATCGATTAGAGATGTTGGAGGACTTTATCGCAGCCTACAGCTATCTGAAAGATCATGAAAACTGCAACGGAAAGATCGGAGTGGTAGGCTTTTGTTTCGGAGGATGGATCTCGAATATGATGGCGGTAAAGGTACCAACCCTGTCTGCCGCTGTGCCTTTCTATGGTGGACAGCCCAAAGAGGACGTAGAAAAGATCAATGCTCCGTTGCTACTGCATTTCGGAGAATTGGATACCCGCGTAAATGCCGGTTGGCCGGACTATGAAGATCTGCTAAAACAACATGGAAAGGAATACGAAGCTCATATTTATCCCGGAGCAAATCACGGATTCCATAACAATACAACTCCGAGATATGATGAGGCATCGGCCAAACTGGCCTGGGAACGCACCATAGCTTTTTTCAAAAAACATCTTTCATAAATAATATACCGTGATCACGCTACACCCCACCATTCAACATTGGTTCGATGCCTGGGATTCCGTGCAACCGGAGAACATCCCGGTTACCGATGATTTTGCACATACCAGCCCTTTCGGAACCATCTCTCCCAAAAGCAAATACATGGATATTGTGGCAAAGAACCGCGAGAACTTCCTGGGCAACCAGATTATCATTCTGGACTACATTCAGGAAGACAACAGCCATTGTGTTCGCTATTCGCTAAAAAATGAGAATACAGGATTGGAGATGTCGGTATGTGAATGGTTGGTACTTGAAGGAAACCTTATCAGGGAAATTCATGCCTATTATAACATTGGAGATGCCGAACTAAAAGGTTAAACGCTAAAAATTATACGCACTTCTTTCTTTCGGGTTTACGTGTTTTTACGTAACTGAATTCCAACGACTTATGTTTAAATTTCAGGTGCTAAATGTATCCGTTATGTGATGCATACGTATATACTATGCCTGAAAAAATTCAGCCACAGATCGACAAACAACCGGACCCGGTCCAAACAAAAAGTGAATCGGGCCCCAATACCCCTGTTCAATACAGAGACAACCGACCGGAAGCCTCACAAATATCAAAGCTCCAGAAACTAGCCGGCAACTTTACATCTTCCAAAAAAATGCCCTCTTCCGGCGGAGTTGTGCAGCGAAAAATACGTGTGGCAGGGGACGTATATCCCTCAGGCGACAGTCCGCGAACGTTGGGGTATTCAAAGAGGGAGTTCCGAAAACTTCTGATGATCGCCCTTAAGCGAAACGAGTTCAAGGAACTTGGTACCAAGAAGATGTGGACTGTTGTCAACGAATGGCTGGATGATGAAACAGAAGGTGAAGCCCGGAACTTCGATTCCTGGAGTGAACTTACCGAAAAGCTCTGGGATGATGGCTTGCTTACCCGGGTTCTCCGGGGAGGTAATATGGGACCCAAAAACCTTGGTAGTCGCCCTACCTTCAAATCTTCCACCAAGGAAGATCTTCCCACCGGTTTCGGACAACACCGAAGGCACATAATATCCTCCAGTACGCTGGGGCGTGGTATTGAACTGGGCTATGAAGCGGCTAAAACCTGGGCCGGTGAAAATTCAAAACCGGAAGACTTTGTGCTCAAATACCTGAACGGTTGGCTTGGAAGGAACGGAGGATCCGTTCAAAAAACCGAATACAAAGCACTTCGTGAAATTTGGAAAATCGTCCATAATCATCAGGGTAATCTCTGGGTGGGGATCGGAACTTTCAATAGTGCCATTGGTTTTATCAGGACTCCGCTGGCGCGAGTTCTAAAGGAGCTGGAGGGTCATGGTTACGTCAAGGTTGAAGATCTGGCGGCTGAGATAGAAAAGATGAAGCCCAATATGAAGTGGTTGGCAGATGCCTGGATCGAGATCCGTACCACGCTCAAGCAAACCGTACAAATGGCCGATCCTGTCCTTTCCGCAACATTTTCGCTTAGTGGCGCCTATTTGAACTGGGATAAAGAGATCACAGCAATTAACAAGGAAGAATATAGCGATTCGTTCGAGATATACCGGGAGCTCGACCGAAAAATTGAAGGTATTTCGGATACTTTCGTTCCCTTAAAGACCGTCATCGAAGAACTGGAAGGACTCAAATCAATGAAGAAATTTATTACAACCAGGAGAGAATACTTCCCCATTTACCGCAAGTGGATTGAAGCATATGCAATGCCCGGAGAATATATTAAAAAGTCGAAAGCTCGTGAACTGGTAGAAGACTGGAAGCAGAACTGTGATCTTGATTATCCTTATAAACTTATCGAGGTCCACAAAGCTACCTATTTTAGTACCCTCACCCAGATCTATAGCGGAATTTTGAAGCCTAAGGCCGATCTGTTTAAATCCGGAGGTACTTTGGACAAGTTCATGACCCTAACTTTTAAGGCGTAACACCCGGTAGCGCATTTATTTTGCCTTTCTCCGTTCGGGGTTCATACCCCGGGCCACTTTGAGCAGTGCGACAAAGGACTTAACAAACATAATGAGACCATACAAAGCGATCCCATGATGAACGGAAACTCCTGTTTTTTTGGCATGGAAGTCTTCCAGTGCTTCACTGATCCCTCCATACAGAAACATAAAAGCCAGGCCTATATTGAACAACGGATGTTCTAAAATGTGTTCAGCCTTATGGTAAATGGTTTTTATTGACATTAGCCCACTGTTGTTTGCGTTTGCCCTGCTTGTGTAAACGTGATCACCCCACCCCACATACAATTGAGCGTACAGGTGTTGTCAAGGGTAGGCATATTCGCCAACAGCACCGTAGGTACTCCGGGTGCCCAGGGCGTCACCGTAGCAGGAACACAGGGCATAGGTGTTAATACTCCCAAAGCGGCAGAGGTCGCCGAAGCCACGGTTGGATTGGCAAGGGACGAACACACCCCGAAAGGTGGAATGTTTACAATTGGCTTGTTATCCATAATATTGGCAGCCGGCATATTATTCGTGTTCACCCTGTTGGTAGGCAGTACGATAAGCGATCCGGGTGCCGCTCCGAAGGAGCAGGTCATTGTTGCTCCCATGCATACTTGTTGTCCCATATTACAATGTTTTATTCGTTTTACTATATTCTCTGCGAACGGCTCGAATTATGTCCTTTCGTTCCACTCGTTTTTCTCCTCTGCGCGCGGCTTCAAGGGCGCAATAGCGCAATACGTTGATCATATCACCCCCACTAAGTTCGTAGTTTTCGGCCAGGTCCTCAAGATCGATATCCGAATCCAGATCAAAATTCTCGGAGAACATTTGTTCCCAAAGAAGCCTACGGTGTTTCTTATCCGGCTTCGGAAAATGAACCATGCTTTGAAAACGCCTCGAAAATGCCTCGTCTATGTTCGATTGAATGTTGGTAGCCAGGATCACCAGACCCGAGAAATCCTCGATCCGCTGTAATAAATAAGCTACCTCCTGGTTGGCGTAACGATCATTCGCACCCTTGGTTTGAGTCCTTTTTCCGAAGAGGGCATCGGCCTCGTCAAAGAACAGCACCCACTCCTTGTGTTCAGCTATGTCGAACAACTTGCCGAGATTCTTTTCTGTTTCACCAATATATTTGGAAACCACCATGGAAAGATCGATCCTAAAGACAGGTCGTTTTGTTTCCTTACCGATAAGCGTTGCAGCCAGTGTCTTTCCTGTTCCCGGCGGACCATAGAAGAGAACGCGATACCCGTTCTTAAGTTGTTTATTCAACTTCCAGTCATCCAGGATGGTCTCACTGTACACCAGCCAGTCCTTGATCTCGGCCAAATCCTCCTTGACCTTCGATTCCAAAATAAGATCTTCCCAATTGAGTTGCGTGCTTATCTCCTTGGCAGGGAAATTACTGCTGTATTCGGGCAGCTGACGATTCCCCGTCGTGAACCAACTGAGGTATTCCTGGGACACCCGGAGTTCCTGTCGAAGACCAAATGCCTTGTCCGCATTGTATTCCAGTATACCCAAATGATATAGGATGCTCTCCTTGTGCAGTTTGCTCATAAACTGAAAACGGCTTTCCAATGCACCTCCGCCAAGGACGAAGCAGGCCGTCTCCAATGTTGGAAGAAAGCCGGGACGATCCGTCGAACGAATTCCGCCGAATTCCGAGAATTCACAATTGAGATTCTGGTTCTTTATCAGGAACACATCCAGGCATTGGGGTTTGATGTGAGGAACCAGGGCCATTATTAGTACTAATCGCTCCTCAAAGGACAGCGCATGTTCTTTGGTGAACAACGAGTATCCGTCGAGTGCCTTTTCATCGTGCGGCGGTGGTGTGTGCTCATACACCGAAGTAACCGCACTTTCGTTTTTGAAATAACGGGTTAGGGCTGTGTCAACCACAGTTTCAAACCAATCTACCTCTCGCTGCAGGGCTTTTGCCGAATGTGTTATGATCTCCATGTTACCGTTATGATTTTTGGCATCCAACTCAGTTTTATTTTGCTTATGTTCCATGGTATTTTATCCAGGAGCATGTCATAAGCTTTCTGTTCTACCTGCAGGTAAAACTGTTCCTCTTCTTCTTCCAGTTTTCCACCACGCTGAATGAATGTAGTTCGCAAGCTATCTATGGATGTATTGGATAATCCCGGCCACTGTTGGGTCACCGCGGTCAAAAGACTGTCAACGGTTTCTTTATCAGTTTCCGAAAGGGCTATATCCCGTTCTACCGGCAGTCCCAGAGGCAGTCCGCAAAGAAGTTTCGGCATTATCAATTCATGTTCCTCACCCTGATCGCTTCCTGTGGCAGCATAATACAGCAACTGAAGTGCTTTTTGTCGATCTTCGTCTTTCTTGAATACATTCTGATCGAACACTCCACACTTAGTGAACAACATACCCAAATAGGGCGCAAGAATAATCAGTCCGGCATGTGATACGAAAATAGGATCTGTAAATTCATGCGGAATCTCTTCGCCCAGTTTGCGATACGATTTTTCCTCCGGCTCCTCTTTTTTATGCTCCCCGACTGCCCTGGTATCTCGTTTTTCGATTTGTTTTAATTCTGAAATGAGTAATTCATCCAAATTAGGTACTCCCGAACTTATCACATTTTCTACTGCCGTTCCCGTTTGCCTGGTTTCCAGATATTTTGTGACTACCTGAATTCCTTTCCGGGTTCCCAGTTCTTTCAAAATCACATGTAGCAATAACCTACTCCAGTCCTCTCTATGCCATGAGCTCAGTCCTCCGGACGCCATTCGAAGCAATACCAACGCCGTGAAACCGGACCATATCGCATTATACTGTGTGCGGGTGAGATATTTTTTCAGCGCTTGTAGGACGGCAACCGACTCAAAATAGTATTCGCTTTGGGGTTTTTGAAGCGCGGTGTGTATCAATGTAGCTTGCTGTTTCGGTGTGAACCGTTCTGTTATGTCCTTCCTGAATTGCGATTCTGAAAGATATAGCACGAAACTCTCACGTTCCTGTTTTACGGCCGATATCAGTTGTTTTACCAGCTCTTTTCCCGAAACCGAATCTTTTCCAGAAACGGACTCTGATACTGATATCTTTGATCCCCCCACCCTGCTCAAGAACTCAAGAATCGTATATCCATGGGTGGGTTTGTTCTCACCAGACAGTTTGGCGACTTCCTCATGTCCGCTTTCTGCCAGTAGTTCACTGACACTCAGACCTGAAATTTTATTTTCATAATTTGAAATCAACCGAATAAATTCCCTTCGCATGCTTCGATGCTCAAGTATCTTAACACTTGTGAGCCAACTCACAAGGAATTCCATAAGCTCTTTAGCAGTTATCTCACCTGAGCCGGTTTTCATTTTTTGAAATATCCAGGCTCTAAACCGTTCTTGTGCCTCATGCGATACAAGTTGAAGAGGTATCAGTGCCGAGTCCATCCATTGATCGAGAGAAGTAAGCAAGGCCGTCGTAGAATTCCCGGGAGACCCGTCCACCGCCTTCCAAACTTCATACAAGTTACCGGGCTGTGCGCGTTTATAGAGAACCTCGGTCGCTGTTTTTGATCTCAGCAGCTGCAGTAATTGTGTTCTCCGAGCCGGTTGTTTCCAGAACGATTCAAATTGTGTATTGAATGTCTCCCACGAATAGGCCGGCACCCACCAGGGTAAAATACCTGTCCGCAGAGCATACTTAACCCATTCCCATTGCATTGAAGCTACTTCAGAAGAAGAATCCGCAATAAATTCTGCAGTGACGGGAAGGGCAGCTATTTCTTCATCGGTAAGATATCTCGGTTCCGAGTTCAGTAGTTCCAGCATCGCAATGAGTCGCTCCGATTCTTTTTGTTTCTGCAAGAATCTGGTGACCGACTTGAATGCAATATCCCTGGGAATACCGGTTTTTTTTATCCATTTTCCGATAATGGTTTCAATAAGCTCCGGCCAGAAGGACTCCGGCTGCGACTTCGAAAGTGTGATTAATTCCTCGGAAAAATGACTCAACAACTGCTCGCCCTTGTTGTGATAGAAGCGCATAAGGAAAACGGCAATGGGGTTTCGAAAGCCCGAACGCAACCGATTTCCCGACTCATTCAGCAAACTGAACAAAGCGTCTTCCATGTTCTCAAAACGTACCAATAAGGACCGCAGGAGTGCATAGATCACCGATTTTTCGCTGCTGTCGTCAAAGTCACCACTGCCAACGATCACGGTGGCGGTAATCTCCTTCAATCGCTTTTGCAGGGCCTTTAATGACGTGGAAGTAGGCTTGCTACTGTCCAGCAAGGCCGAAATGAATTCAGATTGCAGTTGAATCCAGGGCAAGACCGCAATGCGTATCATTTGCTTTAGAATGAATTCATCGCACACTTCCAATAATCGTTTCCTTTTGTACGAAACGCCGAGCCAGTCGGACAATCGTCGCTTTACCAAATCGCTTTCAGAACCCAACACTTCCAAAATCCCCTTCCTGAAAATGTCCCGGGTGTCAAATCTGAAATCAGATCTGAAGCTTCCGTGCTGCACATAGTAGTCCAGGGCGTTGAGGATTTCTTCCTGTCTGGCACGTCGTTCTCTTTCCGAAAGGTCACCGGGACGCAGTCGTACGTCGCCCTCATCGGCGTCCAACTCGACCAGGATACGTTCAAAATCTCCCTGCACTTTGAAACCGGCCTTCGGATACACATGATGCACCATTTGCCGCAACAGTACCGTGTAGGCCAAATTGTATTTTCTCGCAATTCGCTCCAATAAATATTTTAAGAACGACTTCTTATCAGAATAACTTTTGGTCCCTACAAAAAGATAGGCCAGGATAATCTCCCACAACGCACTACGGAAATCACTATCCCCTACCGGTAGTACCGCTTCCCTGTGCTGATATTCGCGAAGTTTGTTCTTATGTGAGACGATATGCGCTCCTTCGTTCTTGGAAACGCGCATCACCACACGGTCCAGATGCTCATCTTTAAACTGCCAAATGAGCCGCTTTCGCACCGTTTGTTGTTTTCCCAGATGATTGAGAAGTTTTACAATTTCCTCATCCTCTTCATCCAATAACTGTGAGAGCAGACTTTCCGGACGTAGTGAGGACTCGGCATACCAGGGCAGGTAACCACGCAACAGGAAATGTTCAAGTTGTTCCAGACGCCGCATGGTACGAAGGGCTGTGGCCTGACCGGATTCGATCGTTGCAAGCTCAAAGTTCTCCGAAAGAAAACGGGTAAGTTCCTCTTCGATGCGATAGACAATTTCTTCCTCGTAATTTGATTTCGAAACCACCCCGAGATCCAATGCGACCGTATCGAACCGGTACAACAGATCGGTGGTGTCAAACTTATTCATAATGTCCTCCATAAGGGACTGAATCCGGCTATACTGCAAGGTTGAAATGGATGCCTGCACCTTTTGCGCCTCCGATTCTTCGGTTAGTCCTATCTGATACTGCTGGGCTTTTATGATATGTCGTCCCCGTTTGCTCATTGATCTACATTGTTTAGGTGCCCTTTCAGATTTTGAATTACATCGTAGGAAGCCCTGATCCGGGCCGTTTCCGATCCTTCCGAAGACATGGTCCGCAACCAGTTGAAATATACCTTTTCAAAGGACGTCATCCCTTCCAGGTCCAGCCAAAATGTACCAAAGACAATATGTGCCGGGGAATTTTCGTATACGGTGTTATTGAATTGTGTTCTGAAATTCTCATTCTGAAACCGTACCGGCCAGGATGGAAGTATAAAACTCATCTTGAACGAAAAGAACGACTCTTCTTCCCGCTCGTCTTCAAAGTAGGCATAGTACGTAATATTCTCATCTATGTCTCCAGCAGAGAACTTCTTTATTTCTTCGAGCAGAAGGCGCATTTCGCTTTCGGCTGTCTGTTTGTCGCGATACTCTTGTTGGGTAATGGCCAATGGCAACGCATTATAGTCGAGGATCTGGATCTCATAGTTGTTGCGTATGCTCACAACCTGTAGTTGAATACGTTCTGTGTCCAGGCCTTCTGCGGTGAGATTTTCACTCAAAAGGGTCGCATTTTCATTCCTTTTTACCGTGGGATAACGTCCGAACTGCTGAAATTCGAGGGTTCGTGTTTCACTCACGGGCAATGTGAATGTATACCCATAGTGTTCTCCTGAGAATGGTGGGGCAAGCAGCAGGTGTTCCAACAAGAACATTCCTTCACTCTTTTTGTTCAGCCTGATGAAAAAGTTCACGGCATAATCAATAGCTACGCGTGCCTGCGCTACCGAATCGGTAAGATGGACCACGGTGGGATTTTCGTCTTCGGGAGCAAAGAGCAGATACGAGGTGTTATTTCGTTTGCTATCCGTGCTCCTTATTTCATAGTTATCCGAGATTACTCCTTCCCGAAGGACATCTTCTAAAATGGCACCGGAATAACCGGCAAAGTAATAGGCATCCCTTAGATTCTCGACCACCTCGTCTATAATAACAATGTCGTCAACAGAAATAACGTCGATTTCATCCCGGGTATATACCACCTCCAGTTTTTCGGTTATCTCTTCCATATTGTCTCCCCGACGATAGATCCGTATTCCCGCATCAGCAACTACCTGTGAAAGAGATCTGATGGAATAGTCATTTATTCCCATTAGAATCCCCACCTTTTGCACCAATCCCGGTAATGAATCCATATCGCTTCCGGTCACTGTTCCATCCGCATCTACATTCAAGCTCTCTCCGTGATCATACCCCCGCATGCGATTGTAGCTCAGGGTGTCATAACTGGAAATCATTTTTCGCTTCGCGCGGAGTAAGGCTTTATCGAACGAACGCCCTGTAAGTCGCTTCCCGTAACTGGAACTGTTGATCTTACGAAGTGCATACGTTGGGAATTGTTCTGCAAATCGGGCCAGAAGGTTGTTTGACACCTGATTAAGTCGTTCAAGAGAAGCATCGTCGTACCGATGCATCAAGTTCTCAAGAGTTCTGCTCCATTGCTCCAGGGCCTCTGTTTCCGTTTGATCTTCATTCTGTACAAGATGAACCAGGTCTTTCATGTCCTCCAACTCCTGTGTGAAGTAGGACCACATTTTATCTGTGTTAACATCATACAGTGCAAAAATGTTGGTAAGTTGTGACAGGAAATTGGCAAGTACCTGATCGAAAGGCAACAGATAACCTTTCAACTGATTAAGTTGTCCCAGCCTCTTTTTATCGGCAGTTGAAGGCAGACCGTATTCACCCAGTCCGTAAATTGTTGGGAATTGTTCTCTGATTGAATAATAATCCCTTGCAGCGCGATCGGTTCCCTGCGGAATGGGAATAGTATTAACCTGGCTGGAAACCGCTTTAAAACTTCCCAGGTTCATGGATTCCACATAAGACAATTGGCGCTGAAGCTCCTTGATATCGGGAGTAAAGGTTACTCCGTTGTTCATGTACTGCAGGTCTTTGCCTGAAGATGGCAGTACGATGAATGGAGCAAAGTTTTCGGGGATTTCAAGGACATCTCCTTCTACCCTAATAATTTCAGTCTGATCTCCATCCTGTTTTTCATAACTCAATTCAAAGGAGTTGACGCTCACGATCCCGTCAATCTGAGATATGATCCGGGTAAGGTCCGAAATCAACACCCTGGACTTTCGATCACGAAGTTCGTCGTCGGGAATGAACCCGTTTTCCGGTTTGGGACCTTCGTAAATATCGTCTATGCGATCTCCGTTCTCCTTAAGTTGCCAGAGCGAGAACACACGTACCTCATGTGAAATATAATCGTTCAATTCAAAGAACGCCTTCGCCAGTATTTCCTCTCCATTGAGAAAGTCACTGAGCGTGAGCATTAGCTTCATATGCAGTCTCCAGGGTTCATAAACGGTAATGGATCCAATGTCTTCGCAAAGATTGCGGTGTGCATTATAGATCGCTTTTATCTTATCTTTTACCTCTTTTTGATCCTTTTCCAGGGTATCACTATTGCTACTGTACCTGGATAATTCTACGTAAATCTGGTATAACCCTTTGACGCTGTTGAGATTTTGATCCCCTGAACCAGGTGCTTCCTGGAAACGGATCCAGACATTCTTGACATTCTCAATACGATCAATGAATAGCTTTCTGTAGTCGTCTACGGTAACCGGATTGGTCGTGTAAATCTCCGCTGCCTCAAAGAAGGCATTATCCCCCGATTCCAGATCGGCTCCCTTGGATTCCCGCAGGAGATCTTCTATGGGAAGATTTGCTTTGTACGTAAGATTGGTAAAGGTGTAGGCCAGGTTCTCCAAAATGGTAACCCCCGGATCGTGCTCGTTGTAATCGGTCCAATGAGCACTGGCCAGTTCCTGCAATAACTCGATACCCTGCAAATACAACGCATCGTATTCTGCAGAATTCTTATCGCGTTTGCTGATATATCCTTTATGCAGTTCCGGAATCATCTTCAGTTGTTGGGGGTTCCATGTGAGCAGCGATGTCGTTGTCCCACAGTCGGGTTACACAATACTTTATTTCCAGTCCGTCTCCATAATCAGATCGGGTTCGAAGTTGCAGTGAATAGTCATAGGTACTACCGTGCCAGCGCAAAGCGAGTTTATTCCACCACCAGCCATAATGGGCCTGAGTGCATCTTATCTTACTTCTGGAACGTCCAAAAGTGCTAAGGGCCGTGGCATGTAATAAGGCGTACTTGCCTTGTTTCTCTTTTCCAACCTGGGCCATTATTTCGAATGCCGTGCATCCGTTCAAATTCGTAATGATGTCGTGCCATTGTTTATTGGCAGGAACAGAACCCGTCGCATAGGTTCCCATGCGTGCCGACATACCCAGGACTCCGTTTACTTCGAGACTTGTTTGGGGCGTTGTGGTCCCTATACCGATATTACCGCCTTTTTGGAAGAAAATACGCGTCTCCGATTGCGATTCGGAGACCGGCTCGGTAATACCCAATCCCTGGGATCCCTCCAACGGCATTTCGAAACTCCATTGGGGAACATCTCCCTGAATATCATCAAAGAAACTTACTACCCGTCCACTTTCTTTACCTTCAGGAGCCAGCATCAGACCATCCTCCAGGTTCTTGGAAATGCGATCGTCCACCTTATTGACCATTGAATCGATAAGGCTTCCGAAGTTATTCGCATTTGGGCGCGTCCCGGTGTCAAAAAGGGAGCGCAAACTTTCTCTGTCAAGTGCTCTTTCGCTCATGGTGCTATGATTTATCTTTAAATACCAGAATGGCGTCACGCGAACCGTCCGCGGTTCCACCCTCATCTGCCAGTACTTGTGATTCTACATCACCGGGTTCTTCTTCTCCGATGATAAAGTCCTGACCGATCTGCATATTGCCAATCTCAAACTTCAGGGCTTCCTGTGTGGAATCGTCATTCTGATAGGATTGTACATTGTGTTCTGTTACCGGTACCAAAATCGCCCATGGTACCGAGGTACGTATGACTTCGCCCTCCTTGTGCACATCGACTATGAAGTCGTTGTTATCACGACGAACGATATGTTCTATATTGAGTTCTTCCAGTTTCTCTACATAGGAGAGGTTGTTTACATAATTGGAAAGCATATTGGGGATTACCCTGCCTCCAATACCTCCTATTCCTTCTTCCCGATCGGAAACCGGTGAGAGAAAATCCGAAATATCTTTGTTTAGTTTGTTGAGGTAGTACCCGCCGCGGTCCTGTGGCTTAAAGTGAACTACACAATTCACCAACAGGTATTCCACATTGGGATTGATTACCTCTACGTTTAGAAACGGACTGGACTTCTTATCGACCAGGCTCTGAATTCTGGAAAGGGTAAGCCGATTGAAATAATACCGTTCATCATTGGTCCAGCGTTTGCTAAGCACAGCAATTTTAACGCGACCGGGCGTCGGTTTGAAATTCTCATCGAAGTTGGTGCATTTCACCACCCGAACGGTATCGAAGTTTTCCAGGATGAGGTGTTCAAAATCCCAAACATTGACGCATCTTCCCTTGTGGCGTAACCGCTCACTGATACGCATGTACATATAATCATCGGACTCGGCGTGGTTTCCTGAAAAGGACTTCGCGGGTTGATATACAGCTTTGATATCGGGGTACTTGCCCTCCACTTTTTGAATACTGCCTGACGGGAATTCCTTTCCTAACAGGTCTTCATCGGCATTCACGCAGGTGACCTGGGCGGCATTTAAGTATATTCCCTTGATCTTGGGATAGTTCTCAACATTACCTTTTACTGAAATCCGAATCCAAATGAGGTTACCGAACTCGGCACGGGCTTTTTCGTCGTATCGCGGTAAAACCAGCTCTACTATGCCGGATCGGATAAAACCGCTTGTACCGTCGGTAATTATACTGGTAGGCTCAAATTCGTTCCAACGATCGTTCTTGTAGTACTCCCAGGTTGTTTGGTACGGTGTGACATACACCGAAGTACTCGATCTCAGGAAGTGGAAATACATGGAGATAGTCATTCCGGTTTCCACCGTTTTAATACCCATCTCAAGATATCCCTGTGCTGAGTAGGAAGGAAACAACCGGTATTGTTCCACGTCCTGGTTGGTAATCACCGCATGGGCACCATGGGGCTCGATATGAAAATACTCACCGAGATTACTGCTCGCCGTGACATCCATGATCTCCGTCTCTTTGAAGAGCAGGGAATCCGTAGCCGAGTAACTTAGTCGGATTCCACTTGTTTTAGGAACCAGCGGCTTGTTAGGGTCAGGAAGTTGCGCCTTTTTCGTAGCGTTGTATCGGGCCACAGCGATCAGTTCTTCCTGGTATTCCTCGGCTCCAAAACCGTAGGGAGGATCTGTAAGTGTCAATTTCATGAACCCGCTTTTGCTCTTAATAGAGTACTTAAGCGGATCCTTGAGCTCCGTATCGGGAGTTATATCCAGTTCCTGAAACTCGCCAAACTCGAATCGCGTTTGAGGGTCAAGCACTTCAGACTGATAACCCTCCGGTGTAACACATTCCGTAGTAGAAAACAGATTGTACTCCCGGGCTGTGCTCGCATCTACAGGCAACCAAAAGCCTGCCGATAATACGCTTAACTTCACTTTGAAGGCGTCGTTGGTTACAGAGACCGGGTAGCCAGCATAATAGGTTTCCAATCCACCGTACTCCGTAGGCAGCCCTTCCCAGTCAATATCCAGGGTAGCAGATGTCACATCCTTTCCAAACAACTCACTGTTTCCAACCATAAGATAGGAACCAACATCCGGCAACGGACCGAATAATTCGAAAGGTTTATCCAGGGCCATCTTCCCCACATTGTTATAGACAGAAAGGTCTTTCATGTGTGAAACGGAGACATTAATGTCAATGCGCTCCAAATCCACCTCGCGGAAGAAAGAATAAACATGAGCCGGCGAGAAGGCATTCATTTGTATCTTGATCGAAGGCCATTTCAGGCTTTCCGCAATTTTTGTACTTGCCTGCAATACGGGATCGGTTCGCTTCAACTGCAACCCGATGATAAACTGGTTGTCGTCTTCATTGAAGTCGACCGTATACCGTTCAAATTCAACCCATCCCTTCTCCGTGGTGTACGAAATGGTAAAGCCTTGTGAAAATATCTCGTAAAACACGGTATCCAAAGACTTACCGCGATTGTCCCTGATCTCATGCAACAACTGCCAGAATGTATTGCAGGCGGAGGTCTCCTCCATCGCGAACACGATATCTATGGATCGGTCACCTTCCCGCAAAGCCAGGACTTGAGATCCGATAATGCATCCCAGATTGGCAGAGTTCTTTTCTTCCAGATTCAGGTCCTGAATACTGCTCTTGTTAGCACCAAATACATACCATTCGTCACGAGGCGTGGTTTCTTCACCTAACGTAATAAGAGGCCTCCATGCAACCGACGACACTATGGGGTTATTGGTTCCTATTCTTAGATACGGGGATTCGTTTAAGAACAGTGTTTGCAAATACACCAATTCCATTTGATAAGCAACCATTGGGCTTTGCGTTTCGAAAAGTATGTCTTGCTTACTTCCGAATAACTTCCCTGCTGAAAGACGCATTCCTTTATCGATCAGTGTATTATCTACGGTAGGTAACAGATCAAAATTAACGATGGCCCGTGCCTGGGTCCCCGGTTTGTTTTCCTGGTGCAACACATCCTTGTAGTAGAAGTCCAGGTGTCGCTGGGAAAGGGTATTGATCTCCTTTTGAATGTGCTTGTACAACAAAGCAAAGGTTATGTACATGGCGTTGTTAGGAGCATGCGTGTTACTGGCTTCTATATTCTCTACCAGATAATCCCTGGTGAATTCCTGAATGTGCATGATCACCCGATAGAATGTGTGCATGCTTTGATCGATATCCGCAGGCTTCATCTCCTCTTCAGTAACCGCCGAAGCACCATCGGTTGATGCATCTTCCTGCGTATCCGAATCCGGATTGATCGTCTTCCTTATGAATTGTTCCAATCCGTCTTTCTCGATCTCCAGGACCTCGGTAAGGATATTGGAAATCTTATGCGCCAGTTTATATTCCCCTAATCGAAGTGCATCATTTCTCCAGGTTTCTATGGTGTAATACCATTGCAGTAGCAACCGTGCCCTGATGACATCCTGAGTTTCAGTGGACTTGTTAGGCTCGTAGGTATTGATTCCACGTCGCAATCCCACGGTGGGTTCGTTGATAATGGAAACCATAAAGATGATCGGGTCGACCATCATCAGGTCATCCCACTTATCAACCGCTTTGTTCTCCAGATCGAAGAAATTGATCTTTTCCATGTACGAAGTCATGTACCCCATAATGTCCCAAAAAGAGCGATCGTCTATTCGGAAGGGACTGCTCAACAGGTTTTCATTTTTCCTGTTGCGTCTTAGGGTGCCATTTCTTCGATCAATCATTGGCTACGCTTTTTACTTCGTGAGTCACATGTTTTTGATACAGCGTTGGGACACTAGTCCCTTCCACGCGGTAGTATGGGAATACCAAATTGAACCTCGTATTCGAAGTCTCAATGGAATAGTCAATTTTAATTTTAATGATACCATCCAGGTATTTGGAGTGATCTATGATCACATCGTGCAGTTCGATCCGGGGTTCATAGGTAATAATAGCCCTTCGGATGATATCTCTTAGAAAATGCATTTTGGATGTTGAGATCGAATCAAACAAATACGAATGAAGATCGCATCCGTATTCAGGCAGCATGGTACGTTCTCCCAAACGGGTATTCAGCAGGACTTCAAGAGATTCCCTGATATCCTGTTCGTTCTCCACCATTTCAATGCCGCTGGCCAAACCCAGTTTGCTGAAAGTGGGTGGAAAACTCCATCCTCTTCCCAGGAAAGACCGGTTGTTATAAGGTACTTCTTTCATTAGTTGATCATTACGGTTAATCCTTTAACACTCATTTGGCCAC
Source organism: uncultured Aureitalea sp. (assembly GCA_964614415.1). Taxonomy (GTDB): domain Bacteria; phylum Bacteroidota; class Bacteroidia; order Flavobacteriales; family Flavobacteriaceae; genus CAZTLE01. Next base: position 27,618 of record CAZTLE010000009.1, read on the forward strand.
TACTTTCAACCGAGCATTCTGCAGTCCCGGTGATCGAAGTAGACTGATCACCACTAATGGAGATCGACGGCGCCGATTCACTTATCGACTGATCACCCGTGACTGAAATAGACATTCCCTGAATGGTGACATCCTGAGCGGCCTTAAGGGTAAGATTGGATTGACTGTCTATAGTAATCCCATCCGTTCCCATTTCAATTTTATTGCTGTTTTGGTCGGTTATCGTTATTCCCTGATCTTCATCACTGAACACCATGGTATTGCCTCCGGGTGTCAGGATGGTGATCACCTTGTTCTCATCATCGAATTTCACCTGCAACTGACTCTGTGTGATGATGGTTTTTATGGTATTGTTCTCATCGGGTGTCTCAGGCGCAGGAATTGAGCTACTCCATACACTTCCCAGAATTACCGGAAAGCGCGGATCGTCATTCATAAAGCCAAGAATGACTTCATCGTTAACTTCAGGAAAGAAGAAGGCTCCGATGGAGTTCCCGTTATAGAAAGTACCCAGTCGCGCCCAGACCGCTTCTCCATCCGCTCCCAGAATAGGGATCTCAACCTGAACACGGAATTCATTATCAGGATCACTGTCGATCTTCTTAACAATTCCAGTCTGGAGGCCTTTAACCCCAGGAAGCATAGCAGATGCTGACGGCATAGTAACCGGATGTCTTTCCACGAACCACTCCGGCGACAGCCCCAGTCGGACCTCCGTATTCCAACGTCCGTCCTCCAGGCTATGCACGACCCCGGTGATAAAGCCGTTGCCGTTGAAACGGCTACTCAGCCCATCTATCTTAATGACCGAATTCACTTTGGCCTTTGATGAGCCCTGGAACATGATAGTTCCCTTGAATCTGGACAGTCTTGATTTCAATAGTGCTGAATCTGCCCAGTACTGCAGCACATCTTGTTCTACCGGTACCGAAGCATTAAGATTACTGGTTCCCGCCGAGAGTACGCTCGCGAGGTCGGAACCCTGAATATCTCCCTGCTCATTGACGCTGGGTTCGCTGGATGTCGCGTTAATGACACTTTGGCTGGACATGTCCCAGGCATTTCCCTGTACTTCGGAAAGCTGGAACGTCGCGTCGAGCTCTCCGTCAAACTCCAGGATATCATACCCAAACTGCAGACTAAGTTCCGGAGAGCCCGATACATCCGGTTTGGCCACGGTGAGTGTTCCGCTATCGGTAATCACTACCATTCCGTTCATTTCGGCCCGGTTTACTATAAAATCCCAATCGGAAGCATAGTATTGAACAATTTCTTTGTGTTGATAGCTCGTAGAAGTGACCGAAGTACTCAGACTGGCATTCCCGGCTATCTTCTCTATAAGGGCACTATCGGTACTATCTGTGAAAATGGCGCTCTTTCTTGTAATTGCAAGTGCCAATGCTTTGTCTTTACACAGTATCTGCAGTCGTGTACCCTCGTCGTGATCAATTTTGATAATCTGCTTTGTAACCACCCCCTTGAACACAGAATCTACCTCGCTGTGATACCCCAATTTGATCTCAATTTCGGTTCCGGGCTTGAACGTATCCGGATCCGCTACATCGAATGTCTGACTGGCGGGATTCCCATCCCTCAGTACGATCTCGGCCTCCGCTATCTTGTTGATCTGTTGTTCCGTCCGGATCTCCAGTACTTCATAGGTAGAAGGAATCTCGCTCCCGGCCGAAAGGATGGTAAACGACGTTAAATTGGATTGTTCTGTTATAGGGGATGATGGCATGGTCTTATTTTATAGGTGGTAAATACAATTCTGTTCCGGGAACAAGGTTTCTGTAATTGACCAGGTTGTTATACCGGGCTACGTCCAGGTAATACCCACAGTCTCCGTATACTTCGTGGCAAATTAGGGGAAGTCGGTCACCTTCCTTAACCACGATCAGATGTGTAAGATCGGGGGATTTGTTATTCGCCTCCGAATCGATTAAACTGGCATCAATTGCCTCTTCAAACTTCACGGATGCTTTTGCCCTTAAGGGCGTACCGTCTTGCTTAAAGAGGGTATAGTTCAGGTCAAGGGAGGTAAGCTTGCACTTAAAGACAAGTGTTCCCCAGGAAACAATTAGGTAATTGGGTTCGTGAATGTCACCGTTGTAGGTAAAACATACTTTCTTGAACTGATCCAATTGGGTCTTGACCGCGACCTGATTGTTTTCGATAGCTCCCGTAGCATCAAAGTAGATGTCAAAGGATATGGTTTCCGGCGGAATTCCTTTAAAATCCAGGGTCGCGCCAGGCTTACCCTGAGCAGTCTTGTTGTTATAGCTCACAGAGTGGTTATGCGTATAGGTAGACGGGTTGATCTTGACCGTACACTTGGCCTGACCTTTCCCTGAATACTTCGCATTGGGATATGCCACTATGGTCATCTTATTCTGTGCCATTCGCTATCGTTCCTTGTATTTCTTCAATTGTTTCTTAATTTCTTTTCGGCAGGCCCGCAATACCTGTTGCTTTACCTGCTCTAACTCGACATCGTCGGAGCGCGACCGAGCCGCCTCCTCAATCTTCACCTTGATCAATAATTCTCGTATCTCTATGGTCATGATTACTCGTCAAAAAGATTTCCGAACATATCTTCGTCATCGTCTCCACCACTGGTATCGGTGTTGAGTTCCGTGAAATAGCTGTAAGCGAACTCCAGCGTCTCGATCACGATCTCGTTGTTCATGGAATTAAGATCGGATGCCGACCATTTTACAGGCCAGGCATTGACAAAACTCCAGGAATTGAGGGGGGTTCCGTTTTCATCCAACAGATTCACAATGATGTTCTTCGTTTCGATGAATTCGGCAAGCCCACCACCAAAGGTTTTCATACACCATACGATGAGTTCGGACCCCTTGGGCACCAACCCCCTTTTCAATACCAGGTTCGAGAACTTTGCAGAAGTAGGAACGCGGTGCTTAAAGCTGTTGTTCCCACCTTCTGCAATTTCCTCAGTTCCCATTTCGACTGTTATTCCCGATACTTCCTTGAAGGAGGCATCCGTCTTTCCGGACACTCCGCTAAATGAAAGCTGGAAATAAAAGCCAACGGGTGGATAGACATTACTCATGATTATCCGTTAGCAATAGTTAAACCTTCGTGAGCGAGTTCCAGTGTTTCCACGGCTACCTCGTTAGCATCCGATTTTAAATCGGCGCCTGTGATCTTGGTGGGCCAGGCATTCGTAAGTGTCCAGGTCATGGTAGGATTGCCTCCTTCATCCAATAACTGGATCGTCACTGTTTCCCGCTTGATGGTATTCATTTTTATGGCATCGTACCACTTGAAGAAGTTGTTATCTTTCACAAAGATTCCCTTCTTAAGTGTTACGTTACCGGTCTTGACAATTCCCGGCATCTTGATGGTCGAAAATTGCTTGCTGTCACTATGTCTATATTCAATAGGCTGTGTCTCGGTGTCCAAACCGGATACTTCCTGAAAAGCAACCGTGTTGTCCTGAGAACCCAGATCTACTTTGAAATAAAACTTTGGTAAGGGCCATACATTACCCTGTGCTGAACCATCTGACATAATTAAATGTTTTTATTAGTTAAACTTCTTTTTATCCTTTTTGCATTTGCTGCTGGAAGGTAATTTCGATGAATTCTGCAGGGTGCGAAACCGCTACCTTAACAGAAACACGCATGATTCCCTCGAGGATATCCTCTCCGGTCATCGTACTTCCCAGTCCAACGCTTACGGAGAAAGCATCTCCCGGCTTAGGACCAACCAGTCCTCCCTGATTCCAAAGACCTGTAAGGAAATTGGTGATCATACTCTTAACCGAGATCCAGGTTCCCGCATCGTTAGGCGCAAATACATAGGCCTTGGCCGCATCTTTCACAGATTGTTCAATAAAGATGAGCGTACGACGTACGTTGATGTATCTCCAATCATTGGAATTACCATCCAGGGTACGGGCTCCCCAAACGAGGTTTCCATAACCGGTAAAGGCGCGAATGGCGCAAATGGATTTTCCACTAATAGGTACGTTCAGATCTTCCTGAGTGGCGTGATCAATCTTGACCGCCGGTGCTACCGTACTTTGTACGGATACATTTGCAGGCGCTATCCAAACACCTTCGTTGTTATCAACAGTAGTGTAGATACCGGCCATTGCGGCACTAGGTGGCATAAGGTTCATTTGATCCTTGATAGCCCCCATAACCATCTTATACGACTTACTTAAGTTCATTAGAACGGTATGTGCCTCTTCCAGGGTAAGTGCCTCTTTTGAATTCGAGGATCCGCCATCGCCGTCTCCACCGTCTCCACCATCACCACCGTCGCCTCCGTCACCGCCGTCGCCGCCATCTCCTGCTGCGGCATCACCGGATGAAAAAGCGGCAATAACCTGTTGCATATCGGCTACAACAGTTCCGTCATCACCGGTAAATTCAGTATTTAACAGTCCTTCTACAGTGCTGTAAGAATCGTCACTCAGATTCTCATAAGTCACTTCGGAAGACTGGTAAACCGTCGTGTGAAGCCATGGATAGTAGGCCGCACCGTAACTGTTGAACTTAGCAATGGTTGGAGAAACTGCATTTCGGAAGAAATCCACACTGGTATCTCCTACTACCGGCTCGCTGTAACCACCCGGTACGTCCAGAATAGCCACACGGTTCATCATTTCACCACAGTGATTGATCATAGCCGATTGCAAAGAATATGCATTTTCATAAATGTCTCCTACCGTTGTTTTGGTAGTGTCCTTAATCTCTACTGCATCCGGAATAACGACCATAGTAGGTTCGGTTTCCTTCTCCAGAAGAGTCAAGGCGTCCATAAACGGAGTCGTGTCCGTAATTGCTGTCTTGCCGTAGTCGTACTTACCAACTGAAATCACATAACAGTTAGCTCCGCCATTCTCATAAAAGAATTTCATGGCACTGTACATACGATAATTGATGGTAGTAGGCTCTATAATGAACTCTTTTCCATCAATCGTTACATGGGGTTCCTGCGTAGCAGCGGCGCCTGAATCTCCACCGTCTCCGGCCGGAGCAGCACCATCGCCACCATCACCTCCATCGCCGCCATCGCCACCTCCGGCATCCGCTCCCTGCTCTGTAAGCTTAAACTGAACCTTTGGAGGTTTATCTCCGAAGATCTGAAGGAACTCAGCTAATGAAGTAACTTTAACGGCTTTGTTCAATAAATTCTTCCCGTTAAAGGAAGTCTGCGCTGTATACCCAATGAACACCGGGACGGCGGTCGGTACAGGTACTACGGCGTTCCCAAAAGCATCCAATTCCTGGATATACACTCCCGGGGTTTTCATGGTTGTTGCCATACATTACTGATTTAAATTAAACATATACTATAGTTGAAGAGAAGTACGCACCTGCGTGCTCCCCTTGTTGATACATTCCTAAACTTTCCGGCGACGGATTTGGCAGTGTAATTTCCAACGGATGTACAGAAGTTGACATATCATTGGTATACTCCACCACTAATTTTGGGCCCTTATCCTGTCTTTGTTGCAAGGGTTCAGAGGCTGGAGACGTAAATACGCGGGCCTTCTGCCCTCCTATCACATCCTGCTCCTCCGGTCCCGTATAACTGTTCCCGGCATTATCAGTCACGGTCATTTGCACAACATCGATCTTCCGGGATTCCGGGACTATTATTTTATACTGATGAAAGGCGGATCGCACCGGAACAGTGAGAACATAAGGCTCCGATTGTTCCGCAGTCGTCAATGCGGCTATATCCAATCGAAGCATCCCCAGGCAATTGTCCGGGGTTGCTTCAGGCAAAATCTGAATGGTTTGTTGTAGCGCATCATTTACAAAACATTGGAAAAGTCCTTCAGAACCAGTGGGCAATTGCACCGGAACCTGAGCATGTGTATTGTCCTGTAGTGTAGCTTCAAAGACCACGTTGCCGAGCAAATCACTAACTTTTATCGCGACATCTCCTTCGGGAACGGTAAGTGCAAACGGATTGCCTGTAAAAGGCAACAGATCGTCCTTAGATACGGATGCGGCTCTTTGTAAGGCCGTTGTATCACTACCATTGAGACCGTTTCCGAAGCTAAACTTCTGATCATCCGAAAACCAGGGTATTTCAGAATACATTCCGAACACGGAATCGGTGATCATCAAAGCGAAAAACAACTCATCAAGTCCGTTAAGGGCCGAAGCGCTGTCAAATTCTTCAGAAGCTTCCATACCCACATAAAAGGTGAATTCCCCGGTTCCTTTGCGAATTCTGATCTCATAGTTCTTCATACGTCCGGCCGATAATGCCGAGGGAATCAGATCGATCACCGGGCACACCGAATCCGGGAAGTAATCATGTACTAGCTCAATCGAAAACCATTTGTGATACTTGATGTTCATATTATTTTGCTTTAGGGCCTCCACCCAATCCGGTAACGCCCGGAACTTCTTTCGAGATGAGTTCTTCCTGAACTGTCATCATTCGCACTTTGTAAATTAGCGAGGGTACGTATTTAGCTCCTATCCCACTCCAGATGTGGCTTAGTTCGTTAATGGGTAAATTGAATATCTCGAAAGTGAGCTTGTCAATTGGAGCCTGTAGTTTGGGATAGCTTTCCCTGGTAAAATACGGTTGTGCCTGGAACTTCTTGATCACTGCCGAAAGCATCTTATGGGCTTCCAGATAGTTGCCCGAATCATAATTGGCAGAGACCAGTATGTACAGATTGAGGTACACAGGAGGAGCCACTTTTCCATAATCGTTCCCTTCCCGGATGTATTGATTCCTCGATCCCATAGCAGTTTCATGCTCCAGGTTTATCACCGATAGAATTACTTTATTCTCGATGTTTTCAGTTACCGAACCGTCCGGATTGATAAGACTGCTTGCTATCACAGGGCCTTTATCAATCCCAAAAGCCATTTTCAACTCTTTGTTGAGTTCTTCGGTAATGAATATGAGTGCTTTATCAATCACTTTACTTATTGCTATTTTTATTGTTATTAATTATTATCATTTTCAATCTTCAATCGCAATTCATAATTCGACATTCATAATTCGATATTCGATCTTCATCATCCCTTACCTTTTCCAGTCAGTTGCTTGATCGCTCCGGACACAGCCCTGGCGAAATACACTCCGGCTACATTCAGCACCAAACAGCCTATCCATAGTGGTTGTCCGTTCAATATTTTACATATGGCACCTTTAATCTCCTCATCGCTGAAACCGTATTCCCAGGCCGCGTACCAGGTAACCAATGTGAGCGGTAATGCCAGGAGCAATGCTATAAGGATCCACAAGAATTCCACAGACATAAACTTCTTAAGGGCCTTCAGGAACTTTTTAAGCTTGCCCTCCTCTTTGGCTAATGCGCCCTGCGCTTTGGCAATGCTTACACTCATGGCATATCTCTGTGAATTCTTTGAATAACTTTCATAACGAGCCAAACACAAACACCACCGGCTATAAATCCTACTATGAGCCCCACGGTACTGTTCTGAAGGATGTTTTTCCAGCGAAGGGCAACTACCAGGAACAGTAATACGAATGAGGTGTAATAGATCACGTAGGAATTCGAATTAAAGAAGTAGGCCCGGGTGTTGGGCTGAAACATCGCGATGAGCATACCTATTCCTCCATACAGCACCACCAGGGTCATTATAAAGAGCAGGATGGTCTTGTAGTTGGTGACATTCTCAAGGAGTCCTTCTATGTCTGTCAACTTGCTCCAAAAACTTTCCTCTTCTTCTTCTTTAGTATCTTCATCAGCGTTTTGTCCTTGCGCCTCTCCGGGCGACTGATCGTTCGGATCTCCACCTTCCCCGGGGGTTTCTCCTCCCAAACCTTCGGTAACGTTGTGGGTGACTCCATCCACCGGATACACCTTCTTGGTAGTCATACTTGTGGCAATCACTTTCCAGAGATCATCGTATCCCTTATCATAACCCAGCGCCCAAATACCCATTCCGGCCAGCTTCTTACTCTTTATATAATTGAGTTTAACTGAGAAGGTGGAGTCATTATCGAACCAGGCCTGTCTGAATATTGTGCGTTTACCATCCCTTATAATATAGCTCTGCCAGGCGCTATAGCTAATGGTATCATATCGTATGGGTGCTTTAATATTGGTCTTGATGTAATCGTAGGTTCGGGCTCCCGCGTATTTTACCACTTCGGACCCCATATCAGAATTGCGCGTTTCCCAAATTGAACCGTAGTACGGAAGGGCCAGTATCATTTTGGAAGCAGGGATTCCCTCCTTAAGATAGTAGTTGACCGATGTCATTAAATTAAAAGGCTCCCACTGCTTTCCACTCTTTAACGGGTTCACCGGTCCGGCCACCTTACTCATTGATCCGTAGTAGTTATAACCCATAATTGCAAAGCGATCCACTACCGGATTCAAGGCAGCAGGGTTTATCGACTTCTGCCAGTTCACAGCTGGAACGGCCATGTAGATGAGGTATCCGGGATTGGCCGACTTCAAACTCTGATTGAGCAATGTCATGAAACGGGTGAGATTGTCCCGATGGCTCTTGGGCACACCTTCAAAGTCAATGCACACCCCATGTGCCCCTCTTTTTTTGAGCAGTGTAATAAGGTTTTCAATAAGCTTTTCCTGAGCGTCTGAATTCCGTAGAAAAACGCGATTGTCATTATTCCCGAAATTGGTTACCGTTAGTAGTACCCGTTTGTTATTATCTGTAAGGTCTTTGATTAATGGTGTGGTTTCCCAGTCATAGACGGTCTTTGGTTCTCCTGTGCGGGGATCCAACTCATAAGAAAAGTAGGCAACCGTTGTAAGCAGGGAGTAGTTGATCTGCTTGTAATAATCCTTTTCCCAATGCGGATACCAACCTAATACTTCATAGTCGAGATCAAACTCAAACCCATCCATGTACGGTTTAGCATCCCGATTCGAGGTGTCAGATTCCACAGTGAAACGGCTGCCGGGTTTTCGCTTTACCTGCCGCTGCTGTTCCCGGATATACTGCCTTGCCTTCTTGGCAGAATCATCATGATGGAATAACTTCTTGAAGAATCCTTCGGCTTTTTTGGCTTTTTTGGCATCCTTGGCGGCGTCCTTAACAGCGGCGGAATCCTGTGCCCAAAGCGAGCCTTGTTGTGGGGCGCACAACATCCAGGTCATTAAGCAGAAAATGACAATCTTACTTAGGTTTGCTGTCGTTTTCAACATCTTTCGATTGGTTGATCCGTATTTCAATCCCCGGGAAATTATTATTGTCACGATAGTAACGACAAGGGTTTCCAATGGATTGACTTTTTTCAGGAGAAGACAAAAGGTTAGAGAAACTTCTCCTGGAATAATGTTAGGCAGAATGTGAGAAAGGTCCTATAAGTGTTTTTACGTAAAATTGTATACCCCTGTTTTTCAGGCCAATTCACGGTCCGAATACCAAGGATTCAATGAAGTATTTTCAAAGACATTAAGTACCTTGCAATTGCTTCGACTAAGCAATCATTCATCTATGAAACTGGAATACCATAATCACAAGTTGAAGTCCATTTTTGGATGGACCGATGATATTAAGCAGGACAAGGATCGATTCGCGATTCGCGATCAGGTGATCTTCATACTTTGGAATCGCAATACTACTCCGGTTCAATTGAGCGTGGATGATCTCACCCTGACGTTAGCCCCCAATCAACTTGTTACGACTACTTATTTACAACACGTTTCGTATAAGCACACCGACCTGCCTTTAACGGCCTTTACCTTCAATCGGGAATTCTATTGTATTGCCGACCATGATAGTGAAGTATCCTGCAACGGTATTTTGTTCTTTGGTACACAAGACATTCCCGTGATCACCATTCCTGAAGATCAGCAACGCAAGTTCGATCTGTTGTTGGAAGTGTTGTGTGACGAATTCCGGACCCCGGATACCATTCAGGGAGATATGCTACAAATGCTTCTGAAGCGGCTCATCATAATGTGTACTCGGCTGGCCAAGGAGCAACACATTGTCCATACGTTGGATAATGATCAGATCGATACCATTCGGAAGTTCAACTACCTCGTGGATGTGCATTACAAGACCAAACGCAGGGTGAGTGACTATGCCGATCTGCTTTTCAAGTCGCCCAAGACCCTGTCTAACCTATTCGCTATTTACGATCAGAAAACACCTCAACAGGTAATTCACGAGCGCATTGCGCTGGAAGCGAAGCGCATGATGATGTTTACGGACAAACAGACCCAGGAAATCGCCTTCGATCTGGGCTTTAGTGATCCGGCCCATTTCAGCAAATTCTTTAAGAAAACCACTCAGCTTACCCCTTCTCAGTACAAAGAAGCCATGCCAATTTCGGGTTAGGGGAAATTTATACAAGCCGTCGGGAAATTCATTATAACACATGCCTCCTTTTGGGAGGTATGTTTGCATTGTAATTAATTGAAACTGTCGAGTAAGACAGTAAAAAGGGGTTCGGCCGAAAACCCATTCAGAGTAGGCACAACACTAACACTATGGAAAATCAAATAGAAAAGAACTTACAGCACATTCATTCACTTCTGGCCAAAGGAGCTTTTATCGAAGCGATGGAAACCTACTTACACGACGATGTGGAGCTTCGTGAAGCGAATGACGCTCCCAAAGTGGGCAAAGCGTTCAACGTGAATTTTGAAAAAGACTTTATCGA
>CAZTLE010000010.1:0-38037 GCA_964614415.1 uncultured Aureitalea sp.
CAAAGAGCCGGGTGCCGACGCAATCATGGTAGAATCTGCTTCACCCAATACGAATAAGCCTTTGCATTTGGGACACGTTCGGAATATTCTTTTAGGATACTCCGTAGCCGAAATTCTGAAGGCGGCAGGGAAGAAAGTATATAAAACCCAGATCATTAACGATCGTGGTATCCATATCTGCAAGAGCATGTTGGCCTGGAAGAAATTCGGGAATGGTGAGACTCCTGAAAGCAGTGGTATGAAAGGGGATCACCTGGCGGGGAAATATTATGTTCTGTTCGATAAAACATATAAAGAAGAAATAGCAAATCTCATCGCCGAAGGCGCCACGGAAGACGATGCTAAGAACCAGGCGCCCTCTCTTCTGGAGGCCCAGGATATGCTTCGGAAATGGGAGGCAGGCGACCCCGAAACCGTGGAGCTCTGGAAGACCATGAATGGTTGGGTATACGATGGTTTTGACGAAACCTATAAGTCCCTGGGTGTAGATTTCGATAGCTACTACTACGAAAGCAACACGTATTTGCTGGGGAAAGACAATATCGAGGAAGGACTTAAGAAAGGAGTTTTCTTTAAGAAAGACGACGGATCCGTTTGGTGTGATCTTACCGACGAAGGCCTGGATGAGAAACTGGTGCTGCGAAGTGACGGTACTGCCGTTTATATGACTCAGGATATTGGTACTGCTATTCAGCGGGTAAAAGATCAGCCCGACATCAATGGTATGATCTATACCGTAGGGAACGAGCAGGAATATCACTTTAAAGTACTTTTCCTGATTCTGAAGAAATTGGGGTATGCCTGGGCGGAGAACTTGTACCACCTTAGTTACGGCATGGTTGACCTTCCTTCCGGGAAGATGAAAAGTAGGGAGGGAACTGTTGTGGATGCCGATGATCTGGTTTCTGAAATGGCGGCAACCGCCGAGAAGATCTCCAAAGAACTTGGAAAGTTGGATGAATATTCCGAAGAAGAAAAGAAGAAACTTTATCACACCATTGGACTGGGAGCCCTTAAGTACTACATCCTTAAAGTAGATCCAAGGCGTCGTATCCTGTTCAATCCGGAAGAGAGTGTGGATTTTCAGGGGAATACCGGTCCGTTCATTCAGTATACCTACGCCCGTATCCAATCCATTTTGAGAAAGGCCCGGGAGCTTGGCGTAGAAGAACTGAATAATGCTTCCGGCCTGGTGCTACATAATAAAGAAAAAGAGTTGCTCAAGCAATTACAGCAGTTCCCCGAGGTGGTTTCTCAGGCTGCCGACCAATACAGTCCGGCACTGGTTGCTAACTACACCTACGAACTTGTAAAAGAATTCAATTCTTTCTATCAGAATGTGTCCATTTTGGGGGCAGATTCAGATAGTGAAAAGCAATTCAGGGTTCAGCTTTCCAGCGCTGTCGGTGCTGTGATTAAGAACGGATTCGGTTTGCTGGGTATCGAGGTTCCCGAACGAATGTAAAAAACCCGCCGTCGGCGGGTGGGTGTCGTTGTCATTTCGAATCCGCCAAGGGCGGGTGAGAAATCTCATCCAGTCTGTTTTTCATTGCAACAGTATGGGATTTCTCCCTACGGTCGAAATGACGATCAGTTCCCATATAATTCTTTTCCGGCTGCTTCATACTTATCGCCGACCGTCCAAAAAGGGGTTTCCGGATCATTGGCAATAAGCCTTCCCGCCAACACATACGCTTTGAAGAACTTCTCCAGGTAGTCGTAATCGATATTGTCTGCCTGATCTTTAGGTCGATGGTAGTATTCCGTCACCGTACCGTTGAAGGCTGTAAAACCTAAAGAAAATGTGGGCGCCGGAATTCCCTTGGCAGCAAAGCGAACATTATCACTGCGGTCGAAGAGGCCCTGCTCCGGGGCAGGGTCGTCCACGGCCGTGAGGCCGAATTCGGATACAGCTTTTTTTATGTTCCCTTCAGCAGTAGTTCTGGGCAATCCAATAATAGTTGCTTTTGAAGTGTCGTTATATCCTGCATTGTCGCTGTTGAAACAGTATACCATTTGGTTGAGGGGAAGTACCGGATTCTCCACGTAGTATTTACTTCCAAGCAATCCTTTTTCCTCGGCTGTAAACAGAATGAACAGGGCAGATCGCCTGGTAGGATATTTACCCAAATTCTCCGCCATACTAAGTACCGTGGTTACTCCTACGGCATTGTCCCTGGCGCCATTGTAGATGGTATCGCCGGTTTCATCGGGAGAGCCTACGCCCACGTGATCGTAGTGCGCTGAGTAGATAATGTATTCGTTTTTTAGTTGCGGATCGGTTCCTTCTATTATACCAACGACATTCTGAGAAATCACGGTTTCTTTATCATCCTGTTCCATAAAATACCCCACCTTGTTGATCCCCTCCTTTTCAAGTGTATTCGCCTTTTCTCCGGCTTTGTCGAATACCCAAATATGGGAGAAAGTATTTTTCTCTTTAACGGCATTATCTTCTTCGGTGGCAACATCAAGCCGTGGCCCATTGAGAGCGCTATCGATAAATCCCCAGTTTCCCTGATTGGTATTTATGAGTTCTACAAGCCCGAAAGCCCCATTGGCACGAGCCCATTCTCGCTTCTGGTTGCGCAGACTGAAGGCAGTTCGAAAATCTGAAGATTCAGGACTTCCACCTCGAACCACTACCAGTTTTTTGGTAACGTCCTTTCCGGCGTAGTCTTCTTCCATTCCATGTCCCAGAAACACGGCTTCCCCTTTAAATAGCAAATCCGCTTGCAGCAGGGCCACTTTATACTTGTATTCAGTTCCGTTTATGCCAAGTCTCAGTTGTTTGGGCGGCTTCGACTTTGTTAGTTTGACTTCCTGATAATAATCTCCAGTTAACGGATTGGGAGAAGCTCCATAACCGCGTAATGCATTGGCCAAATAGGAAGCGGCGATTTTATTCTCCGGGGTACCGGTTTCTCTTCCCTTTAAAAGATCATCCGCCAGAAAATAAATATGGCCTTCAATATCGCTCTTGTCTACGGTGGCTAGTACTTTCTCATTTTCGGTTTGTCCCTGAACTGCGAACAAACCACTGAACACTGCAAATAGAAATGCAATTTTTTTCATTAGGTAGTCAATTTGAAATGAATGGCTCTAAAGATATGTATTTAAATCGAAGCGCTTGCTGCGTTGGCATATTTTAACGGGTGCTAGGCCCGGTTTAAGAGAGAGTTGATCTGGGTTTCGAGAAATTTTTTCTCCCGGGAGGACTGGGTGAGTTTTGCAGCCTCCTGAAAAGCCTGTGCAGCTTCGTCGTTTCGACCTAGTTTTTGATAAATAGCGCCCAGACCGGCATGGTACAGATAATATTTTTTCAGGACCTTAGTGTCCTTTAGCTTTTCGATGGCCGCCAGGGCAGATTCCGGACCCTGAGATTCCATAAGCACCAGGCAACGGTTTAGCTGCACCACAGGATCGTTTGAAATACGCAACATGGCGTCATAACAACCAAGAATCGCCTCCCAATTAGTGTCGGTGTAACTCGTCGCGCGGCAATGTTCATGAGCAATTGCCGCTTCAAAGTGGTAGGAGGACATGGTTGCTCCCTGTCCGGCTTTATGCAGATAGGACCGACCAAGCCCGATGAGCTCCCGGTTCCATGTACTTCGATCTTGCCTGGACAGCGGTATCAATTCACCCTTAGAAGTTGTCCTGCCCTCCGAACGTGCCGAATGAAAACACATAAGCGCCATGAGTGCCAATGCATCCGGAGTCTTGGTGCGCTCACCGGCCAATAACACTTTACAGAGGTGGAGTGCCTGAGAAATCAGATCTTTCCGGATGAGATCGTCGGAATGGGTTGAGCTATACCCCTCGTTGAAAAGAAGGTAAATTGAGCTTAATACGGCATCGATCCGGGTGTCGATATCCTCCGGATCGGGAATTTCTGGACGTATTTTATTAGTTCGGAAGAATTCTTTGGTGCGGTACAATCGCTTGGAGATAGTATCCTCGGAGGTAAGGAAGGTCCGCGCAATTTCCCGGGTACTGAATCCACATAGCGACTTAAGAATGAAAGTAACCTGATTTTCCGGTGAGATTCCCGGATGACAGCAGGCGAACATCATGGCAAGAAAATCATCCTTTATATGATCGTCTTTCCAGTATTGATCCATGGTTGATGACAGGGTGTATTCGGATGTGAGCAATACACGTTCCGGATCTGAAAAATCTATCGTCTTGCTATGCTTGTTTTTTCTGAGTACATCGATGGCCTTATTACGGGCGACGCGATAGAGCCACGCCCTTGGGTTGTCCGGCATCCCTTTGTACTTCCAGGTTTCCAGGGCGGTTACGAGAGCGTCCTGTACCACGTCCTCGGCCATTTCGATGTTCTCGGTTCCAAAGATCTTAACCAAAACAGAAACCATCTTTCCCGATTCCTGTCTGAAAAGATGGTTTACCGTGTTGTCTATGTGGTTTTGATCTTTCACATGCTAGCCATCCATGTGGTTGATTTCGCGTACTTCGATGGTACAGTTGTGATCAAAGCCGGGACATCCCTGGGCCAGGTCTGTGGCCTGGTTGAGTGAGTCGGCTTTAACGATAATATAACCTCCTACCAATTCCTTGCCTTCAGCAAGTGGACGGTCTGTGATTTTTGTGCCGCGCTCTGTCAATGTCTTGCCTTCGGCCATGAGAGGTTCTCCTCCCACCAGTTTTCCCTGTTCCGCCAGGCCTCCCATCCAAACACGCCAGTCTTCCATGTGCGCCTGCATTTCTTCAGGAGAATACTGGGACATGTCGTCTCCACCGCGAATGATATACAAATATTCTTTCATGATTCTGTTTTTAAAGTTACTAAATGATTATTTGGATTGTCAATCGATTGATTATTAAAATGTGCTTCTTATATGCGATATCCCGGACTTCCGTAAGCCTCGCCTGTACCGGTTTGACATAGCTGCCTTAGGCTTTCCAGGTAGCGACCCCAACTGAAACTGCAAATAGCGTAGAAATCATCCTGCTCTTCCCATCCGTCGTGTGAAAACCGAACGCGTGTTTTTCCCTCGTTCTCGTCCAGTGAAAAGACAAATGTATTCCCGATCCAGCCATGGGAGCTGTCTATGCATCTCCAGGCGACTCTCTCATTTGGCCGTACTTCTATTACTTCCATGGTCGGTCCTTCGAACGTGCCAAAGTCAAATTTTATGGATCCGCCGGGTTCCGTGCTGCCGGATGTTTGGACCGTCCACCATTGCGATAATCCTTCAATGGTAGTTAGGTTTTCGAATACTTTGGACATAGGGGCGTCGATGTGAAATAGTTTCTTGATTGCGTATTTCATGTGTGTTGATTTGTTTATAGGACGCGTCGCTTTGACCGATTTGGACATGCAGATGCACATTTTCCGAAAATAAATTCAGAAAATATTATAAAATACTGATTATTAGTTGCTTAAAGGTAGTTTAGATAAAGGAGCAACGCTATGGCAATAAGTGCGGGTAACGCCTGAACGTAAAAAATGCGTTTTGCTGCCGTTAGTGCTCCGTAAATACCTGCTATTGCCACACAGCTAAGGAAGAACAAAGAAACATGCCCTTTCCATATAGGATCGGAAATGAAAAAGGTCCATATAAGTCCTGCCGCGAGGAAGCCATTGTACAGTCCCTGGTTGGCCGCAAATACTTTGGTCTTTTCAAACATATCGGCCGGGATGTTCCGAAATACTTTCCTCCCCCGGGTGGTCCAGGCGAACATTTCCATCCAAAGGATATAACAATGAAGCAATGCGATTATGCCTATGAGAGTTGCCAGTATATACGACATGTGAAGTCCTGTTTTGGTTAGTCGATATACAAAATACAACTATTTCTCTACTTCTCCTTACCGGTTGCTATTTGTTATTGCCGGGAACGTATGAGAGGTCGGTTCGCAAATAACCTGTGAGTATTTCTACCTTGTTTATGGTACTCAACAGCTTGTTATAGATCACATCTCTTTCTATCCCCAACAGGGTTTTATTGGCGTTGCGGATGGATTCATAATGCTCCGGATTATTTGCCGTAATAACCACCAGCAGGTATTGACCCGAGGCTCCAAAACCGCTGCGATATACGTCGTAGTATTCCTGAGAGTTCCTGGAAGCATAGAGCGCTTTGAACTCCTTGGCGATGTCGACCATCTTATTGAAGTTTTGAGGGGTTACGTACCAGAATTCCATTTTTCTGAAAGTACCCTCTCCCATAGACCCTTCAGAAGGATGGTAGGACAGTTCTTTATCGAGATGGACAATGTAGTCCGTATGATTGTCGTAGCAACTATCGAAATTGTCGAACAGGGCATTAAAGTCCTCTTCACCCATTTTTTCTTGCAATAACGAGAACCGACTTTTGTCCAGGTCGCCCATCTTCTGAATGGGGGAGATGTGAAAGTACTTAAGATCGTCGGTGGAGATGGTTTGCCAATTGGCCTCGGTAATACCGTATTTATTACAGTTGTCGACCAGATCCACACAATAGGACTCGTAATCGGCAACCATGGAGGGATAGACGGGATCTTCATGAACCCAGAACGCCTGCGACTGTTCTTCGTCCTGCGCAGCGGCAGTGAATGGAACAATGAAAAGCAGCATCAAAAAAATCGGAAGGATGTTTGTTGTTTTCATAGTATTCGGTTTTAGGTGGTACAACTATGATTGAATCAATTTTGTGCTGTCTTAAGCGACCTCGCCATGGCAAAGAACAATGGGCCCGGAACGTGTAGAAAAAAATCGGCCCCCGAAACATGAGGTCTGGTATTCAATATACGGAAAATTCGGCTAATTTCCGAGCTAAATCCTTTAAAATCAGATTGGTATTAAGCGTGTCGTTCTATTTGTGAATGACTGACAGCGTATCTAACAGCAGTTGGAAATTCATCTGCTCAATGGGGTGAGGGACATCTTCAAGAACGTGCGACTTCCCGTTAGGCAACAGGGCAGCCGTGCGGGCCGATTCTTCTAAAGTCACCATAGTATCTTTTGATCCGATTAGAATTGTGACCTTATGTTCGATTTGTTTCAGATCGGAATCGGAAAGCCCATCGCCGGCACCCAAACGGGTCATCATGGCGGCCGTCTTTTTCATATTGACCTTCCAGTCTAGCGGCGCATGAACTTCGGAAAGCATTTTACCAAAGTGAGGCACCTTGGTTTCGATCACTTCCGGATTAAGCATTTTGGTTTCTTTGGCGGCTATCCCGGGACTCCATGCGAACTTGGTTCCCAGGGTAATTATATTAAGAACTCTTTCAGGATGTTTGCCGGCAAGGGTAAGCGCCACATAACCGCCCATGCTGTATCCGAAGCAATGAGCTGCCGAAACATTGTTTTCCTCCATATAATCCAGGACGTTCTGAGAGAATAATTCCATGGAGAAGTCCTTGTCCGACGGAATTCCTCCATGGCCTTCGAAAGTGATACAATGTACATTGAACGTTGAAGAAAGGGGAGCTTTACAAAGATCGAGCTGTTCTGCCGAACCCAGCGCTCCGTGCAATAGTATGAGATGTGGCTTTGTGTTTTCCAAATCAGAATTGTAATCGAATGGTAGCGTTGGGCGTAAAGTTAAGTGATCTTTCTTCAATGCGCTCTACAGATTCACCATCCGGAGTAGTGTAAAAGGTATTTATAATATTCGAGGTGTTTAGCAGGTTCCAAATGGAAACTCCGGCAAAACCGCGAATGCGATCGGAAACTTTAAAAGTATACGTGCTCGATATATCTACCCTGAGATACTCCTTGATATTCCATGCGTTGGGAGAGCCGTAGTTGATCACTCCGTCCACAATCTCATTGCCGGCAACGGGTCGGGTAGTGGGTCTACCGCTATGGAAATTGAACCCGCCTGAGAATTTGAAACGCTTCCAGTTGAAATTCATACCGTAGGTAAGCGTGTGCCGCACGTCCAGATTA
Organism: uncultured Aureitalea sp.; assembly: GCA_964614415.1. Taxonomy (GTDB): domain Bacteria; phylum Bacteroidota; class Bacteroidia; order Flavobacteriales; family Flavobacteriaceae; genus CAZTLE01. Next base: position 7,904 of record CAZTLE010000010.1, read on the forward strand.
TTAGGAAAATTGCTGGGCGTGAGGTCGTCGAACGTATACTCGTTGTTTGCATAGGAATAACTAAGCCAGGCATCTATATTCCGGAATCGCTTGCTCACCAGCACATCGAGACCGGTGACAAGGTAACTACCATTTACCCTGAAGTCCTGAAATTGATTTTGAAATCCCTGACTCTGAGAGGTAATTCCATCAACCTGCTTGATATAGGACTCGGCACTAACGAGCCAATCGTCCTGAGAGAAGGTAACCCCCGTAGAGAGCTGTTTCCCTTGCAAAATTGGGATATTATCAGGATTTGACAGTATCCATCTTCGGCTTTCTACTCCAAGGAAGTCATTCTGAAAATCGATCACCTGAGAGGTGGTTTGGCTTTTGAGCTCTCCCAGCACTTCGAATGTAAAATGCTTCAGGAAGCGATAGTTGAAACTCAGGCGTGGCTCAACGAGTATGTCATTGAATTTACTGATGTGATTTACCCGCACTCCCACGTTGATAACCATTCTGTTGTTCGCCGGGCGAATAGTAGTCTCCGCAAAAACACTATTGGTGCGAATCACCTGTTTGTCGGTTCGCTCGAAGAACGGATTGTTCAATTGCTCAAAATTGGTAATGCCGGTCTCATTGAACTGGTATCCCCAGCGTGTCGAGAAAACCGGGGACAATTCGAGGCGGCTCGTGGTTTTGAAACCGGATTCCAGGACTTCATTACCCTGTAAAAGACTCTGGTTGTTAAGAATGTCCGAGTTCGTCGCCCTGAGCTCATACGACGATCCGTAGAACTGGATATCACTACTGAACCCCTCATTCCAGATGCGTTCATAGTAGACCCCGGCCGATAGGTTGTTTTGTTCCAGATCGCTGCGAAGTGACATGGGAGATTCGTCGATAACGGCATTCTCCAAAAACTCCAGTTGATTTCCCACTGCCATGAAATTCAACCGGAACTTGTCTTTTTCCGTGGGTTGGTAGAGTAAACGGGTATGGGTGTCGAAAAATGTGAAACTGTCGTCCGACGTGGTCTGCGTTTCACTGTTTGAAATGACTTCCGTATTCTGAAAAGCCCTGTCGAAATACGCATCGTAGGTAGGAGTTTCAAAGATTCCGTTGATCGATTTTCGACCCGATATCTGAATGGATGCCTTTTCGCCGAGTGGAATATCCACAAAAGCATCGGTATTGATAAGGTTGGTACCCCAGCTCGCTGTAAATTTTGAATTGAGATTGGGGTCTCCTTTCATCGAGATGATTCCTGAAACACCATCACCATACGTGACATCCGATCCGTTTTTGATCAGGGTAACCTCTTTGGTAAGGTTGGGGTTAAAGGCCGAGATGAGTCCGAAGAAGTGTCCGCTTTGGTACATTTTTATACCGTCCCACAGGATTAAATTCTGATCGTTAGTCCCACCGCGGATATTAATAAAAGACACCTGCTCGTTCACACTTTGAATACCGGGTAGGGCCTGAATAGTCTGCAGTACGTCCGGTTCGATGAGTCCCGGAAGAATATCGAACTCGTCGTAGTTCACTTTCTGGGAACCATCAATATTTTTGCTTATGCCCTTGGCCAGATAGTTGGTAAAGACAACAGGGGTAAGGTATTCGATTTTTTTGGAGAGTGTGACAAACGTACAGGGGTTTCGGCTTAGACCGCGGGCTTCCAGTTCCGTATTTTCATATCCGGTATAGGACAACATTATCTTGTCCCTTGGAGTACCGATGTCGAAAGTCACACTTCCGTCCGCAGGCGTCGGGAATCTCTGGTAGGGCGTGACGACCGTTACGTCCTTAAGTGGCAGATTGGTAACTTCGTCCAACACGGTTATACATGCAGAGCGCACATCATCTCGTTTCGCTACTGCTATGGTCCTGTCCTGCAGTAATGTGTAGTTGAACAGGGTATTACGTCTAAGATATCCCAATACGTCGACGAGGTTGTTGATCACTTCAGGTTGCTCCACAAAGTGTCCGGCGATATCGTTGTCGGCATAAGAAAATGTGCAGTCGTATCCGGCTTCAATTTGCTCAAAAACAGTGGGTAATGACACAGGTTTTTTGGACTCCTGTCCAAATAATACCCAGCCAATATGAAGGAAAACTACCAGAAAGAGGTACTTTCTTACCAATGTCACTACTTACTTCTTTTTAAGGGTGACTATATCCCCGTCAATTTCGAAGGTTAAGTTAAGAGGAATGGTAATAGCCTGCAAGGCTGTTTCGAGATTTTCGTGAGAAAAACTACCGGTAAAGAGAACTTGTTTGTCGACATTGGTCGTCCGCACCGTAATGGAATAAGATTGTTCCAGATCGGACAACACGGCGTCAAGCGTCGCGCTTTTAAAAATGGATTTTTTACCTATCCAGGAAGGTACAACCAGGGCTGTCGTATTCGTGGTTGTGGTGCCATTTGAAAGGCTAAAACTTTGAGAAGGAGTTAGTTCCAGAGATTCGTCCTTGTAATCTACCTGAACACGCCCCTCATAGCAAGTTACTTCGAAAAGGCCGTTTCGGACATTTACATTGAACTGCGTACCCAAAACAGAAACATCTCCCAGATCGGTTTGTACTGTAAAACGCGATCCTTTGGCTACCTTGAAAAAGGCCTCTCCTTCGAGGGTGAGGTCCCGGGCTTCATCCCAGTCTTTCTTTTGATAGGTGATTTTGGAATTCTCATTAAGTACAACTTCAGAAGTATCGGGAAGCGACAGCTCAAGCTGCTGTTCGTTTTCGGCAAAATATACGGTTTCTTGTGGTCTTAGCAGGAAGTAATATACTCCAAAAGCCACAACAAATACAGCCGCAATACGCATGAGATACCAGGTGATTCCCTGGGATTTTTGAGATTGGGACGGACGATCAAAATTGGCATAGCCCGCCTGAGGATCAAAATCGGGAGCACCAAAATGGCGCGCAGCATTAGAGATCCTTTCGTAAGAACGGAAGGCGTCTAATTGCTTAAACGCCTCTCGTTCTTCGATCGTCAGGTCATTATCTAACCATTTAGATATTAAATCTTTCTTTTTCATATCAATATCCGTTTATAAAACAACCAGTATTGAAAAATTCCTACCTGAAATATTAAATTTCGTCAATATCTTCCCTAAGTTTTTCCAAAGCCGTATAAATACGCTTCTCAACTGCCTTTCTGGATATACCCAGCATTTCAGCTATTTCCTTGTGCCGCTTGCCTTCAACCCGGTTTAGCATAAAAGCCACTCGTTGTCCTTCGGACAGCCTGGATAATGCCTTTTCGAACTTCTGCAGGTATTCTTTCTCCTCCACAAGAAATTCCGGGTTTTCGTTTGTATAGGATTTGGGTTTTTGCTCCTTGAATTTGAGGACCACCTTTTGATGCTTGGCATGATTCAATGAAATGTTGTTGATCACAGTGAAAAGGAAACTTTTGGCTTTTTCCGGGGTCACCTGCTCACAGTTTGCCCAAAGTTTAATGAAAGCCTCCTGTACTTTATCTTCTGGGTTGAAATGTTCGCCGAACTTGTAATAAATGAAGTCGTGAAGGTCCTTGGACAGCTTAACATAAAGCTGAGAAAAGACCTGTTCATCGCATACATTCTTAAAGAGTGGTTTGGACATGGTGCGTACTCTGGAGTGTAAAAATATAATTATGGTAGGAAAATATTGGCATAAGTTGTTTTATATTGTGAAGGATTTTACCGATGAAACAATTTTTACTCTCCCTGTTTGCAATTACACTTCTTTTTGCTGCATGCCAAAAGGAACAGCTTACGGTTATACAAAATGCAGATGAGTCAGTCTTCATAAAAAATGGAGAACTCACACGAGTTCTAATGTCTGTTTCTGCGCATGACGGGTCGTTCGACGACAACCTGGATCAGGCCTCTTGTTTTAGTATTAACTTTCCGTATGAGATCATTCTTAACGGGGAACCCTATCAGGTAAATTCACCAACCGATTTAGAAATAATTACCCCTACCGATACTATTTGGCCGGTATATCCTATAACGCTAACCTTGGCCGATCACAGTACCCGTGAACTTACTCACATTGAACAGTACTTCAGTTTAAAGACACAATGCGATAGTGGTATTTTATTCAGTGACCTCATTACGTGCGTAGATCTTCAGTATCCTTTTAGCATGGCGGTATTTGATCCCGTTGCGAATGACTTTACCACGATTGTCATGGCACACGACAGTGAGACGTTCACGCACATGTCCGATCTCCAGGAGGATAATGAAGTCAGTATCAACTTCCCAATTCGACTTTCTTTCCCCAATGGTACCACAGTGACTATAAATTCTCATAATCAGTTGCTCGAACGCATTTTGGCTGCCGTTTCTAACTGCAACTAAATGAACTCTTTAGAAGGCCGGGTTTTATTCACTTTTATCAGAATAAAAAAAATTCCTAAAACCAGGTAGTACTTTTACTACGTAAGTTGTTATATAAGTAAGAGAGTTAATTGTCTTGCTATGAAAAAAGTTAACCTTTCGGAATAACTCTAAAAACATTGCTTGATTGTCCATAGCTTGATTGGTTAGTTATGTGTGGAACCGTCCCCAATTGCCCTAGGGGGCGGTTTTTTTTGATTTACCCTTTTTTTTGTTGGCTTGTTTTACCCGTTTATATTTCTTTTTGTTAAATATTTTGTTTAACTTTATATCGAAAATGTTAAACAAATGCTAAAGTTGGTTTTCGTGGTAGTAATTTCTGAAATGGCGTTGTTCCATAGTCAAATTCTATAACTTAAAAAACCGGAAACAAAATGAAAAAGCTGATTAAATCAACACTAATTTTAACGCTAGCGCTGTTTGTATTTTCATGCGATAATAATGACGATGATAATTCGACACCTCCTCCAGCCGATCCAACGATCGCCGGATTTGTAGCTGACAATGCTGACTACTCGTCACTTCTTGCTGCACTTGAGCGCGCAGGTCTTGTGGCTACCCTGGACGGAACAACCAATTTCACCGTATTCGCACCCAACAATGCGGCATTCGATACTTTCCTCGCAGACAACGGATTTGCATCTCTTGATGATGTTCCAGTAGATGTACTTACCAATGTACTGCTAAATCACGTGGTAAACGGAGTGGCACTTTCAACTGATCTGTCCACGGGATATATTAACACCCTGGCAACCGAAAGTTCTTCAGGAGCTAATTTGAGCGCTTATGTAGATACCAACGGAGGTGTCCGCATTAACGGAGGCCCCAGTGTAACTGCGCCTGACATTGAGGTGGCCAACGGAGTGATTCATGCTGTGGATGCTGTTATCGGTCTGCCTACCGTAGTAACATTCGCTGTTGCCGATCCTACGTTCAGTAATCTCGTGGCTGCTTTGACACGCGATGATCAACCTGATTTCGTAACGATCCTAAGCACGAGCGGAACGGCACCTGCACCATTTACGGTATTTGCACCAACCGACGCTGCCTTCGGTGACTTGCTTGTGGAACTGGGAGCCGGAGGACTAGGTGATATCGATGGAGCCACACTTACAGCAACATTGAACCTGCACGTTATTGGAGAAGCTAATGTACGTGCCGAAGATCTTACTGACGGAGATGTAACCACCCTGGGTGGTGATGTAACCATAGATGCAACAAACGCGACCATCACCGATGCCAACGGCAGAGTGAGTAATATAATAGTAACCAACGTACAGGCCGTGAATGGAGTTGTACACGCCATTGACAAAGTTATTCTCCCTCAACTGTAATTTTAGCTTTAGCCCAAGCCTGTTAGTTGCTTAGTTGGTTACGTAAGGACCGTTCTTCGCCCGGAGAACGGTTCCTTCATTTTAGAAAGTTCTTAAACCGAACGGATACCACGGGCACTTCATTTCCCTCTATTTGCCTGGACACTGTTCTTACCAGGGCCAATACCGTATCCTGCTTGTGAAAGCCGTCGGCCAGCCACGAAAACGAAACACGTATTTGCTGATCTGTATTGTCTGCCTGGACTTCATCTAACAGGCGAACGTTACCCACCTTCAAACCTGTGATACCGGCAGGAACCGCCAGTTCTTCCAGAGCCAGAGAACTGAGTTGCTTGTCGATCTCGACCTTGAAGTCCTCATGCGTCTCTCTTGCCTGCCATAGTTCTCCATACTCGATCAGTTTTTGCTCTATGACCGATCCATAGGTGGCTATTACGGGTCTTGCAACGCGTCCTGTTTCATCCAGAGATACCTCCGCCTCACCGGCCGTCATCACCATATCTCCTTCGGCCTGTCTGCAGGAGAAGAATAGTGTCAAAATGCCTATGACCATTAAATACCTCATTCCACTATGAATTTAAGAGTGATAATTTTCCCATTGGCGTAACGTTTGTCCAAAATACGGATGTTCTTGAGCGTACTGGTGGGTATTGTTAACTTTCGTATAAACTCCTCTTTGGAATAAAGCTCCACCCCAAGATTCGGTTTAAATAGCTGGTAGATTTCAGCATCGTCATCAATAAGGCGCTCCAGTTGTGCTTTTCGCCTTTTCCAGTCTTCCACGTTCCCGTTTGAGTAATAATGGAGCATTAGCGCATAATCGTCTGTTTTCAATTCTACATAGGGCGCTCCTCCCGAGGTGATTCTCCGTATCACGGTATCCGTTTTGTGGTAGGGACTCTTCATCACAAAAGTGATCTTTTCACTCTGTGTGCCGTACGAGAAACACCCCTGCTCGTCTGTTTTCAGATATATAGGTGACTCGTTATCCAGCAGTATTTTAATGTCTACCATAGTGGAAACGGGTATGCCCTCTTCATCCACGAGGCAAAAGTTAAAGGTGTTATGTTCTGAGTCCAGGACGAAGAAAACACTCACCGCAACACCGAAAACTCCAATAAAGCCGGCCAGCACGAGCACCATAAGCGTGCGCTTTTTAGGCTGTGCGGAGGTCATTCCTCCGTGGGCTGCTACGAAGGCATTCCAATGGGCGTGTCCGGCGTACTGACTCAGTAGGTTGAGCATATCAATACGCGGCAACTTGTTGGGTTCATTTTTAATGTAGGTATAAAACCACTTTTCGCTTACGCGGGCTTTTACCTTTTCGAACAGATCTTCCTGAAAAGCAACGATCTCATCACCTTTCCAGCTTTCCATGGCTTCCGAGGCATAGTTGTCCTCTAAAAAACGCTTTAAGATTGCTTTTTTCAGCAGTGTAAAGAGATGTCGGTTTTGTGTGGTCAATGCTTTTAGTCCTTGTTAATCAGGTTTTTATGTTTTGTAAAACAATTTACAAGAGCGTTACAATCATTTTTCAGGGTCTTCAGGTCTGCACGGTCTAGGTTTGCCCTGTAACTCTTAAAAGTATAAAATTATGAGCACAACAAAGAGAATTTCAGTTTCCAGAGTCCTGATATCATTGGGGCTTCTTAGCCTGCTACTTTCATGTCAAAACTATAACGATTCCTATGCTGAAGAAGTTTCTATGGAGTCTACCGGGATCAACGCCGATTTCAAAGTAGTAGAAACAGACGAATCCGCCGGGATGTCAAATCCGTTGGAAGATTCCGAAGCCAATACCGCAATTGACCTGAAGATCATCAAGTCGGCCAATGCCAGATATAAGGTGACGGATGTTAAGGAGGCGACAAAGAAGATCAAAGCGATTGCGCGGAAGTACCAGGGGTATGTATCGGACTTGAGATATCAGAATACGTTATACCGAATAGAAAACCGCTTTACGATCAAAGTGCCCCACCAGAATTTTGATGTCGTCATGGACTCCATTAGTGCTGTGGCTGAATTTACGGAAGAGGAAAGCATTACGACCAAAGACATCACCGAAGAATATGTGGATTTACAGTCCCGCCTGAAAACCAAATTAGAAGTACAGGCGCGATACGAGGAGATACTTCGCAGTAAAGCCAGGACGGTGGAAGAAGTGTTGAAGACAGAAGATAAGCTGCGCATTATCCAGGAAGAGATCGAATCGGCCCAGGGCAGGCTAAAGTATTTAAGCAATAAAGTGGCTTTTAGTACGATCCAGGTTGATCTTTACGAAACTGTCGAGTATACCGAAGAACCTGATACCTATACCAAAACATTCGGGGATAAGGCGAAGAATGGATTTTCATTTGGCTGGAATATGATCGAATCGGCCCTGTTGTTCCTGGTCTACATTTGGCCTGTTTGGATTGTTGTGATCGGACTATTCCTCTTCTTAAGGCGCAGATGGAAGTCATAACGGATAGAGAGTTCCCTGGAGTTTTTCAGGGAACTTCTTTTAGTTTTGAAGGTGATTCAATGATCAGTAGGTCTGGTCTTCAATTTGATTGCTGGTCGTATCTCCGAAGGGTCCGAAGTGGGTAATCTTGACCTTCTCCGACTTAGGGTAATATATCACAGTGATAAACCAGTTCTTTTTGCCCTTTTCATCCATTCCGAGGTTCAGGACATAGCTATATCCTCCTTGCTGTTCGTTTTGATAGTCGAAATGACCTCTTGATCCGATAATATGGTTTCTCAATTGTTTGCGGGCTATTGTGGCTTTAGAGGATTTGTTCCCAAGTTTAAAGAAGCTACCATGTCCGTGATAACTGTCCTTTAGAAATCCTTTAAACTCCGGCAATGTGTCTGGCACCTTGGGTTCAGAATCCTCTTTGGTCTCGGTTTCCTTCTCCTTGGTTACTGCTGTGCTTGGACCTGCTTTGGGGGTGCCGGTACTTACACCCCATTTGGGGGCGGATTCTTCCGAAGTGGACGTGAGGTATTCTTGTAACGTCTTTTCTACCTCGCTTTGAGCATTTTTGTACACCAGCATATCCGTTTGCTGTTGCTTCTGGTTCATCGACGGACTGTCAATAGCATTCTTTTTGGCAAGTGCGAGTTGGTTCTTAAGCGTTCTCATTTTCACCGTCCATTGCTTAAGTTGTTCGACTGATTTGGCATTCTTCACAATGACATCGGTATCCTTACCGAATATCTGCTTGACAAGGGCTATGTTGCCTGAACCTATGCCCAAAAAAGCACCGGTGGTTATTAATTGATGCACTCCTTTCGAACCGGAGCCTTTATCCAAAGAGGACTCAGGTTTTCCTTTCATCTGAAGTGCTTTGGTGCCCATAATATCGGCCTCCTTCTCCAGTTGTGCGTCGTCATTGATATTGACACCTTGTTTCATCTGATGCGTTGGCTGCACGCGACCTTGCTTCTGCTGCACTACGTGCCACGTTTCGTGGGGAAGATGTTTCTCCTGTCCGGGGCCAATATGAATTTCATTGCCCTTTGCAAAGGCATGGGCCTGAAGCTGGGCAGGTTTTTGCGAATTGTACTTTACGCTAACATCGTCCAGGGAGATTCCGGAAAGCTGTTCGGCTCCCGACTTCAAATTGTCCGGAAGGCCGGTAGTATTAGCTTTCTTTTGAATAGCACCTGTCTTTGTAACACCTTCACTGGTGTTCGCCATCTCCTGAAATTTCTTAAGCGAAGCAGTCGATTCGCGTTCATCTTTGAACTGCATTGCATTCGACTTTGCTGTCTCCGTTCTCCTCGATGGAGGTTTCTTGTCCTTGTTTTTCTTTGAGCCTGAAGTTTGCATGACACCATCTAATAGTGAAAGATCAAGATACCGGTCTTTTAGCAGGAATGCTATACGTATAAGTACGTAAACCTATTTGGTCTTTTCCGCTTCAGTCCTCCACACTCTCACTTAACCACTTTATACAATGAAAGCGGGGCTTCACACATTAATGCATTAATGCCACTTATTTCAGTGCTATTTTCCATAAAAATTTTGCTGAACGACACTCTTTTCTCCCCGGATGGTCGTCACTTCACTATAACCATTTACATTATGAGAAAAACATTATTTCTGTTATGTGTATGCCTATGCTTATGCACCATGACCACAGTCACAGCCCAGAGGTTGGCGGCTCCAGCGAGTAATCCTTTCACCGTCCAGGCAGATCAGGTATACAGCGATCTGGACAAAAGTGTTATCCCCACCGATATCTTATATGACAGGGTGTTTCCCTATGCAAACCTTAGGGAGTTCAACCAAACGGCGACTGATACCTCTAACACGACGCACTATTTTATTGCTTATGCCGAATTACAACAGGCAGACTATACCTCCAGATGGGGCGCCGTTACCTCATTGAAAAATACCATCAATGGTCTTCCTGAAGACCAAATTCCCGTAGGGATTATCAATGTTGACTTTAACTATTTCGACGAAGGAGCCATACAGAATAATCAGCTTACGTTCAATGGGCTCACCAATAAACTACAGGATGTACCGGGCAGAAGTCCCGATCCTTATCTCACTACAAGAGCCTTGGTGGTAAGTAACTTACGTGATTTCACTTCCGGACTTACGGTATCCATTGTAACAAATGATGCGTACAACATGACAGCGGCGAGTAAAACAATACAAAGTGTGGAAGCTAACTTTGGCAGTGGATATGTTTTGCTACCCAATAACTCTAGTACACAGGTCACATTTCCCAGTGCAGGGATCAAGACAATTATGTACAAGATCACATATACCGACAATACAATTCAATACACCAAGAGCAGGATAAGAGTCATTGATCCCAATGCCAGTTTGCAGGTGGGAAAATCGGCACAAACCGGTAAAGGCCTTGGACAACCTGTCAATACAGGTTGTACGCCGATCAATCAAGATATACCATTTACCAGTAATTACGGCTTTCAGGGTTATGATGAAAGTACGAGCTACAGGGGTGCGGGAGAATACCGAATCTATCGCGGAGGAAATTCCGTTGACAATCCGGTTATTGTTGTTGACGGATTTGACCCATACGAAGGAACAGGAGACGGTATTGGCACAACTGATTTATATAACATTTTCAATCAGAACGGTACAGCTATAAGTCTGGTGTCGGATGAATATGATATTATACCATTGAACTTCACGAATACGGTTGATAATGGAAAGCACTTGAATGGCGGTACGGATTACATTGAGCGAAACGCAATGACGCTTGTTACATTGATAGAAGCTATAAACGATTGCAAAGTTGGAAACAACCCCGTGAAGGTGGTAGGCTTTAGTATGGGTGGCGTGGTGGCCAGGTATGCCCTGGCCTATATGGAAGCCAATAATATGACACATGATGTCGATTTGTTTGTTTCCGTAGATTCGCCGCATCAGGGTGCCGTGGTACCTATTGGTATTCAGGAGATGTTAGAATTGGTTGATGATATTGTTCCTGGAGGTAATATAGCAACCACTATATTGGATACCCCTGCGGCCAAGCAATTATTGGTACATCACTACAAGGCAAACTCCAAAACACCGGTAGGGGCTCCGGGGTTCCATGATCGATTCTATAATGATCTAAATGCACTGGGGTTTCCGCAAAATTCACGGAACGTTTCGGTCGTAAACGGCGTGTCCACAGGGCTTAACATTAACCCCATTGGAGGGCGATATGTCGATGCTGTGGCGAGCACCGGAATACTGCTTCCTGGAATGAGAATAAAAATGAAACTAGACTACACGCCGGATAGGGGATTGACGAGAAATGCATTCGATTTTATAGCTCAGGTCAAATTTTTAGGAATCTACATTACGGTTTTCAAACGAATTCGCCAGGCAACCACTATTGTAGGTATAGGGAGTTATGAAAATACACCCGGAGGTTTTTACGATGTTGATGGACTCATTGGGAGTACGGTGAGTGATGTGAATGATTTTTTTGATATCTGGCTAATCGAGCTATTGATCCTGGATATAAACATTCAGTTGCAGGATCCTAATTTTTCTTTCATTCCGGTTAAAAGCGCCCTGGCTTTTGATGGTTCTATAGATTTATACGAGGATTTCTCGCAACGCAATCTGGTTTGCTCGGGGGAAACTCCGTTCGATTCTTATTTCACGGAGGTAGGTGATAATGAAGAACATCTTGTTTTGAATTTCAATAGTTCGGAGTTTATTCGCCAGGAGATATTGGGGAATCCGCAACTTCCTAATGCCCCGTTTTCCAGCATGGAGATAGAAGGCCCGGACATTGTTTGCTCGAGTGATATGGTTACCTATGAAATAGCGAATTGCGTGGGTATGGATGTTGATAATTGGACAGTTTCAAGCAATTTAAATATTGAAACCTCAGACGAAACATCCGTAACCATAACGGTAGATAACCCTAATGGGGCTGCCTATGTGCGTGCCCATGTAGCTGGACAAATCATCACCAAAGATATTTGGGTGGGTACTGCCGGTGCACCAACCTTCTTGAATGGTCCTACCGAAGTAGATACGGGAGGAGAGTATACATATACTGGCGGGGGCGCACCGGGGGCGACACATTACGAGTGGATACTACCCTATCCTTTTGACCCTGCAACCGATGTACGCAATCCATTCGATTACAACGGTGATAACTGGCAGATGTATCCGGAAGGGAATCATCCGTCCTATGAAACTATTACTGCATTTTCAGGTATGGGAGGTCATAACGGTCTAGTGCAGATTGTGGCTTATAACCAATGTTCGGGTCCTTATGGAGGTGGTTCAAGACATTTGGAAGTAGAACATACGAATACCGGAGGATGTACCCATTGCAACAGTCCAATAACGGTAGTGCCTGCGCCCAACCCGGCCGACGGGTCTTTTCAATTAGACTTCACTTCTCAGCCTCCAGGGGTTTATGATATCTATTTATACGATTCAATATCGATCATTCATTATTACGCCAGGGTGAGTAATGACCTCGTAACGGTGAATACATCAAATCTTCCTACCGGAGTGTACTTTTTACATATTTACTTTCCGGGTGAGGTGACTCAGCAGCAGGTGATAGTTCAACATTAAGATTATATCGAAGAATCAATGTAGCCGACCAGAGATAATTTGGTCGGCTTTTTCATTGTCGGAATTCTTTACGTATTCTCTTTACAGCTTCACATAATCAAAATACGCCTTCACACATTGGGGTATTGAATTAGTTTAATTCGAAGCTACTTTCCTTTAAAATTTTTGCCGAACGACGCACTGTTTCCCCCAGAGGGTCGTCGCCTTACGCTAACACTATTTGATATGAAGACACATGCTTTGTTTTTCCCCAATTTGAGGGAAGCGGTCTTTTTGGTCGCTATGATTTTTTGTTCGGTTACATTAATGGCTCAGGATGATCCTACCGCTGTGCCAATAATATTTCCCGCCTCCCCTGAGGCTGCGACATTAGGTCGGTTTGGAGAGGTTCCAGTAAACTCGGCAGTAGGTATGGCAAGCTTTTCGGTGCCAGTTTATACCTTCTCGGAGAAGGACATTGAACTACCTATAGCTTTAAATTATCAACACAATGGCCTTATCGTTGATCAGATTCCAGGCCACCTTGGAGTGGGATGGAACTTGGCGGCCGGGGGTATGGTAACACGTCAGGTGAGAGGAAAGCCAGATGACCATATAAATGGATATTGTGGTGAGCTAATGACCGGAGCGAACAGAGTACTGCCTTATTTAAATAACACTCTTCCCGCGATTCAAAGAAAGATTCTGCAAGAAGATACTTCCAATGGTATAGTAGACACCCAACCGGATAAGTTTGTGGTAAGTGTGGGCAGCATGAGTGCCACGTTCTATCTGGACGAGAATAGACAACCCATTATCCTTCCCTACAAGCCATATATTATTGAACCCGTTTTTTCGAACGACAAGATTGTTCGATTCAATATCACAGATGACAAAGGCGTACTGTACATTTTCAGTGAAGAAGAACAGACCCGTAGAGTAGGAGGATTAACCGGAGGAGAACATCCGTTGGCTCCGTTGTTCAATTGGTATACTTCCGGATGGAAACTGACCCAAATAAGTACCCCGGACAATAAGACTATAGACTTCAGTTATGAAGACGTGCATTTCTTTCAGAAATCACTGGCTCAAAGTTTTACGAACAGGACCTTTGGGAATTGCGACCCTTCCTCCACGTCCTATACTACCAGATATTATGAGGTTAAATCCAAATTGATTAAGGAAATTGATTTTCTGGATGGTAAACTGGAATTCAATAATTCCATAGTAAGCTTCACTACGAATCATCTTAGTAATTATAACAAGTACAGGTCAAGACTTAATAGCATTGAACTTAAGAATGACCACAACCAGGTCATTTCCAGATTCGATTTGCAGTATGATGATATTAATAAGACCCGCAAATTGCTTACGGAAGTCAAGCTTAACAGTGACAATACCAATACCTATGGATTTGAGTATAACGGAGCCCCTTCAGACAATATCAATCTGGCACAACAAGATTTCTGGGGCTATTACAACAACAACGGAACGGGAAAACTAATCGATAATTTAAATGTTTTTGATCTCTACGGTCTTAGACAACCTGATTTCGAGAAGGCCAAAACGGGCTCACTTAAGAAAATCACTTATCCAACAAAAGGGTATACCGAGATTACATATGAACCGAATTCTGTTGATCCAACAAACAATCAGGTCCCTTATGAGTGTACTTCGGCTCAAACCAATATGTATGTACCCATTCATGCCTATTTGGGATATACGGATCAACAAAACGGGATACATGAAAAGACAAATAGCACGACAATCACAATTGAAGAACCTTATTTATATGCCGATATCCTTTTGTGGGCTGAAAAAGTCGCAGGAGAGGATGGAGAAGTTTGGGGAGATGCTACAGCTTATATTTATCAGGTTGGTGGAGTCACCGAAGCCTGTGCTGACCAGGCTTGTGCTGGGGAAGTGGCGCCATATCCGCTATTGGGTTGTCAGGGTAGGAGTATTTCATTGGATGCCGGTCCGCTTCATACCGAGGAACAATTAAGAAAGTACACTCGCAGAGTAAAACTAAATCCAGGACAATACGAGCTATTCGTGGAAGTAAAGAATCTGTGGGGAACGCCGGGTGTTCCAGGACCCTGGACGGTAGGTGATGTTATTACCGCCAAGGCAGAAATATCTTTCTATGAAGACGACGGAAGTCCGCCTCCATTAGCGGTGGAAGTTGGAGGTATGCGAGTTTCAAACATTAGAAGTTGCCCGGATAACGATCCGACCAACTGTGTGATAACCGAATACATTTATGAGAACGATGAAGGGGTCAGCCTTGGTCAGTTGTTCAGAAAAAGAAATCTCACCTCCTACAATAGCACCAGAATTATCAATACATCTTCTACTAACTGCTACTCTACCTACACTAATTATTCCAGTAGTAGCAATTTGCCACTGGCGTACTTCATGGGATCTCACGTCTTCTATAATGACGTGAAAGAGCAAAAAGTGTCTCATGCGGGAGCCGCTTTGGGCTATACAAAAAGAAAGTACATTTTTCCTTCGGTGCCCCAGAACGAGACTTACCCATTTATCCAACGGGATACCAAAGATTATAAAAACGGGAAGATTAGCCTGGAACAGATATATAATGATCAGGATGAGTTGTTAGTGGAGAGTGACTATCAGTATCAGTTTACAGGTACCCTGAATGGAATTGATCAGACGGTATACGGTTTAAACATAGGGAGCGATGAAGTTCATATTCTTGAAACACCAACGTTCGGTATCATAACCACCTATGTGTATAAAGATAGTTTTTCAACCTTCGAGAACACACATCAGTTTGACTTGCTCGCAGCAATGACAACAAAACATTGGGAAGATGGTGTGTTAATTGAAAAAGAAACCACCTATACTTATACGAATCCCCAGAGTCATAGACGCACTCAGGAAGATGAGGACAGCGATGGTTCTGTTCTTAAGAGTGAATACTTATATCCGTATGACATTAGTCTGGGAGTTTACAACCAGATGATATTTAAAAACCGAATTGCCAAGCCTGTACAGACAAAGAAGTACATTGATAATGCGTTGATCTCCAATGTTAAAATGGAGTACAAGAACTGGGGGGTCAACATTATAACTCCCGAAATAGTAAAAACGGCTAAGGGAACGAATAGTCTTGAAGATCGCTTGATCTACTACAACTATGACGGAGATGGTAATCCTCTGGACCTTGCAAAGGCTTCCGGAACCAGGATTTCTTATATCTGGGGTTATAATAGTATTTATCCCATTGCCCAGTTAGAGGGAGTGCCCTACAGCGACATACCGGCTTCCACTATTATTAATCTCAAAACGCTGTCGAATAACGACAATGACTCGTGTGACGGGACCGGTAGTTGTAATGAAACCAGCCTAAGAAATGCGTTGGATGGCCTAAGATTGCAATTTCCTAATGCCCTTATTACTACCTATACCTATGATCCCATGGTGGGGCCAACTTCAGTTACCGATCCGACAGGTCAGACACTATTCTACCGGTACGATAATCAAAACCGACTTGAATACGTGATTGACCTGGACGGAAATGTGTTAAACAAAACAGAGTACAATTTCAAAAACTAATGTAGCCATGAGAAAAATATGTAACATCCTTGTAATTCTATTGCCTGCATTATTGCTTGGGCAAACCACGACCGAAAACTTCGTAAAGAGTACCACATACCGCGCAGAGGCTTCAGCTAATTTCTTGTCCACTCTGGCTGAAGATGAACGTGTAGAAACCATAACCTATTTTGACGGCTTGGGAAGGCCTCTACAAACCGTCAATGAACGCAACGGAGGAAATCGACAGGATCTTATAGTTCCTTTCGAGTATGACGCCTATGGCAGGCAAGTTAAGGACTATTTGCCGCTTCCCGTTGCTTCAAATAGCGGACTGTACTATACGGGTTCGGGAGGCTTGGATCTGTTGACCGAGTTAGAGGATTTTTATGTGCAGAAATTTCCAGAGGATTTTAATCCGGGAGTTGCTGAAATACCAGACCCCTACAACCCGTACTCTCAGAAGATTTTGGACAGAAGCCCATTAAACCGAGTCGTCGAACAGGGAGCTCCAGGCTATGACTGGCATGTGTATAATCCCGACGAACATACCGTCACAATGGAGTATCTGGCCAATGTAAATGACAATGTTTATAATTTTTACGTAATTATTGGGGGTCTAACGACTCCGGTGCCTGTACTTCACTATGGTGGTTATTATCCTAATGGAAGTTTGTTCAAAAGAGTAACTAAAGACGAAAACGACAATTTAACCATTGAGTTTTCAAATAAACAAGGACAACTCCTTCTGAAGAGAACTATTGTTGGCCTCCAGCATCTCGACAGCTATTATATATATGATGATTTTGGCAATTTGACCTTTGTCCTTTCTCCTGAAGCCAGCGATGCTATTCTCGACACAAGCAACAATATTGTACAAAATTCACTAGACAAACTTGGATATCAATATCGTTATGATGACAGGAATCGTTTGGTGGAGAAAAAAATCCCCGGAAAGGGATGGGAATATATAGTTTATGATAAGTTAGACCGGGTAGCGTTCACTCAGGACGCCAATTTAAGAATGACAGACCACTGGCTTTTTACTAAATATGATGCGCTGGGAAGAGTGGCTTACACAGGTAAGAATATTTACAGCAGTACCCGTGTGTCACTGCAGGCTATAATGGACAATGAGAATGACTTGTATGAAGAGGTCACGCAAACCGAGCAACTCATTAATAATCAGCCGATTTATTATACCAACAATGTCAAGCCGGATGTAAACAATTATGACATCTATACCATTCATTATTATGATACATATCGTCATTTGGACGGGCTTGGAGTCCCAACAACAGTATATGGCCAACCAACAACGGAAAATGCATCAGTGGCCACCACTACCCAAGGACTTTCAACGGTTACCAGAACCCGCGTTCTAGAAACCGATGACTGGATTTTGACGTTTCATGCCTACGATGCCAAAGGACGTGTTATTTTTACACGAACTGTAAATTATTACTTAGGGACCAATGAACTTTTGAGTTCTCTGTTGGATTTTTCAGGGGCACCTATTGAAACATTGCTAAATCATCAAAAAGATGGATTACCTTCTGTTATAACCTATGATTACTACCTCTATGACCAGGCCGGACGTTTGGTATCACATAAACAGAAGATAGGAAATCAGCCTGTACAACGTATTGCTGAGCTTGACTATGATGACCTGGGTCAAATGATGCGAAAACTCGTAGGAGGAGAGTCTTTTGTAGATGGTTTCGAGAATTTGATCTATACTAGTGTAACTCACGAGGGCACAATTATCAATACGCTCGTTGATGAGACTTCACAATCATGGCCATCATTAGCTGTGACAAAAGGAGATGTGCCTGGAGATAAGGATGGCGGCATTCAGTTTCGACCACAACAAAACGACAAGGACGTTTTGGTTGGTTTGGTAAAATCCGGCAATCTGTCAAACCCTGATAATTTCTATGTTGACTTTGGAATATATCTGGATAAAACAGGTCTTTCAGGTCCTCAAATAAGGTTGCGTGTAGACGGCAACCCGTATCCCAATAGCAGTACTACCTATGGGACCTATAATTCTAATGATCTGTTTAAAGTGGAGCGTATCGGCAACGAGATCAAGTTCTATAGGAACGGTGCCGAGTTAGAAAGTGTTGCCGTTCTGTCTGGAAATGATCGCCTGTTCGGAAAGATCTCCTTCGGCAATGATGTGGGTGGGATAGTAAAGAGTGTAACATTGGTGGGTGATGCCTTCGATGATGGTTTGCAGGATGTGAATTTCAAATACAACGTTCGCGGATGGATGACAGATATCAACAAAGTGGATTCCGGAGGTTTAACCGAATCTATTCCCGATCTGTTCAATTTCAAGATCAATTATAACAGGATAAATGGTACCTTAGGCAATGTCGCGACCCCCTTATACAATGGAAACATAGCCCAGACATTCTGGGAGTCCAGTGGAGGTGATGAAGATATAAGAGGATATAACTATTCGTATGATGATGCCAACCGAATTTTGAGCGCAATTAGTTCCCAGGGAACAACATTGTTGAACATGAATGTCACCAATGATCATGACGTTTCCGGTATAAGCTATGATAAGAACGGAAATATATTGACGCTCTTGAGAAGAGGATATGACGATAACGGCCTTTTAGTTGATGATTGGGACGATTTAACGTATGGTTATGATGGTAATCAACTCATGCAAGTAGATGACAAGTTGACGACGAGCACCTTAAAGGACTACGGATTCAAGGATGGGATGAACCTCGGGACCGATTATAGATATGACCTCAATGGGAACATGAATTTGGATGATAACAAGGGAATTAGTAACATAGAATACAATCATTTGAACCTGCCCACAGTTGTCACTTTTAACGGCTCGCAGTACCAACAAATAGAATATGTCTATGATGCCTCGGGTATCAAATTGCAGAAAAAGGTGATCGAAGGAATAGGTGTGGAAACTACAATTTCATATTCTGGAAACTTCAAGTATAAAAGATTATACGCAGGAGCAGGTACCGAAAGCTTGGAATTCTTAAATCAACCGGAAGGATATGTGATACCTACCTTAACCAATACAGGTCCAAAAGGAAGTCCAGAATACAGTAATTTTGACTACGTGTTCCAGTACACAGACCATTTGGGAAATATACGATTGAGTTATTCTGATGATAATGATGATGGTAGTATAGATGAATCCTCTGAGATTATAGAAGAGTCCAATTACTATCCTTTTGGACTAAAACAAAATGGATATAATGGTATTGTTCAACCATTGGGAAATAGTGTTGCTGAAAAGTGGAAATACAATGGCAAAGAGCTGAATGATGAATTAGATCTTAGCTGGTATGACTATGGTGCAAGGAATTATGATGCGGCGATAGGACGTTGGATGAGTATTGATCCATTGTCAGAAGATTATCTGTCCTTATCACCATATAATTATGTAGCAAACTCTCCAATTGTGGCATTTGATCCTGACGGGAGGCAACTAATAATTACTACGGACGTAGACAAGGACGGAAATGTTACGATCAACATCACACTTGAAGGAAAAATAATCGATTTGACCTCCAATGGATATTTGCATATCAGTGATGTAGTTGCATTAAATCAACACATTAGCAAAAAGTTTGGGGGAAGCTATGAAAGGCAAACAGCTAACGAGAAAGGAGATTTGATTACCCAAAATGTTAAGGTGAATTTTAGAGCAAATCTAACTATAGCGGAAAGTACGAAGGACATTGAAGATACGGATCATGTCTTTGGGATTGTCGATGAAGTTCCTCGATTGCCTAGTGATGATGATGAAGTGTCAGATGCAGCAGCGCGCGCGGAACTTGATGGCAATATCACCTTGATAGAGCATAGGTATTTAAGAAGAAACAATTCGCGAACTCCTCTTCACGAAACGGGTCATCTATTAGGACTTTCGCATGGGAATGGATTGATGGGAGGTAATGCAAGCACCAGAACGAATTATCTGGATGAAATGCAGTTTCAGGTAATGTACAATAGGTACATACATCCTGACTATTACGGAAGCGGTAGGAAGTTGTTAAATGCCGATAGGGATTTGCCCGCTCAAGGAAATTCCAGAAGAAGGTTTGTAAGGACTTTGGGTGGCTGGAAAGCGAAGTATAACCCAAACAAGCTTTAAATGAGACTAAGATTGTCGATTCTAGTTGTTTTTATTGGTTGGTCGTGTCATCAAGATGGCCGGAAGCTCGAATTGGATTTTGGACAATTCAAGATACAAGTTCCAGTGGATTGGAGTAAAGTAAAAATTGAATCAACTGATAGCTATATTACGGGAATAGTTACAGAGAAGAATGATACAATATTCTTCGATATTGGTCAGTACAGTCGTGACATTGAAAAAGAAGAAATGCTATATGTGTTTGATTCATTAGAGTTTGAAGGAATTTCTGAGAGACAACTTCAGGATTTAACAAAAGGGTTCTACCTTGTGGTACCTGATCTCGAGCGGAAGATAGAGCTCATTGATTCTCTCAATAAGGAAAGACAGCATACATATTATCAAGATTCGGTAGATTGTTTCGTGGCAAAGTTTTTTGTTCCCAAAAAAGAAACTGGATACACAGGACTGTATATTGATAATCTCAACAGGGATCTAAAATCAAATGAGAAAATTAAGATTTCAATTCTTGGTCATAATATAGATTCCGTCACTAGAAAGAAGTTGTTAATCGCTTTGAAAACTCTTAAATTTTATGGTTTCTGTAAAGAATAATACTGTAAAGACATGCCAAAAAAGAAAAGCAACCCATAGGGTTGCTTTTCAAATTTACACCATATCGCGATGTAAGGTTGGGGGAACGAAAACCAGGTCATAGGGGTTGCGCCTTCCTTAACACACAGGGGCCCCAAAATGGGACCCCTTTATTGTTACATTCCCCCCTGCTATTTACATGCAGGTGTACAATATGTCTCTCTTTGTTCAGGCCGATGTTCCTCCCAGATCACCGACTTTCTTCAAAGATTAATTCAAATGTATGTGAGTAAATATTCCTGTGCCAGACCCAATGTATAAGTGCCGCGATTGAGTGTATAACAGTGCGAAATGGTTACGTAAGTGCTTTGATAAGATGAGCCAGATCCTCTTTGTATTTGGCAGAAACATGGATCTTTTCTCCGGGTTTCAGGATCACAGTTTCCTTTTTGTATATCGATTTGATATGCCTGGTGTTAATTAGGTCGTAGCGGTTCGCTCTAAAGAAACCACGTTCCATCAACAGTTCGTGATAGTGTTTCAGTGTATGCGAAACCAGCATGGGATCCCTGTCAGCGAAATATACCAACGTATAGTTACCGTCTGCCTGGCAGCGCAAAATATCATCAAGTTGCACTGAGATGTGTTCATGGCCGACCTGCAGCAAAATCTGCGAGTTTTGTTCCCGGATAAATGCTCTGAACTGTTCGTAGCGAGAATCCTCCAGGAAACGGGCCTTTACCTGCCTGTAACGATCAATCACTTTCGACAGCGCCCCGGGTTCAATAGGTTTGAGCAGGTAATTGAAGGCAAAATGTTCCATGGCCTTCTCGTAATAGCTGTTAAAGGCAGTTACAAAAACCACATCGAAATCGGTACGATCCAGCTGATTGAGAATATCGAAGGCCAATCCATCGTCCAGTTCGATATCCATAAGGACAATATCCGGCTGGGTCTTTTTAATCAACGCAAGACCGTCACGAACGGTTTTCGCCATTCCGAAGTTTTGAATCCCACCAACAGCGGTAATGGCAGCCTGAAGTTGCTTGTAAGCCGCCTCTTCGTTTTCTATAATAATGGTACTAATGGACTCCCCCATGGCATTAGTTGATAGCTGATACAAAAATGTAGATTAATCAGAAAGTGGCAAAACAGATAAAGATGTATACATAACGTACAAATGTGCGATTTAGTAGTTTTTATCAAAAATTATTCCGCAAAATCTATCTTCCCGACATCGGTTTCCTCCGTTGTCACAAAGTTGTTTTATATTTAATTAATTCAACAAAATTCCTCCCTCCATTTAGCGTTGTAATTTCGCCCGGCATTGGATTATTTTTTCAGGCCGGTGCCATTCATATACCGTAAACACTAGTATTATGAACCATCGACTCGTTTACCTTCTTTTGTTTTTATGGACTGCATCCATGTATTCTCAATTTGAAAACTATTCCCAGAAACAGTTTGACAGCCTCACGGCACTCCCTGAAATTTTTTATGAGAAGCCTTTTAATTATTGGTATGCTATGGAGGAGCACGGTTTTGACCCTGATACTATCAAAGCCATTTTGGATGCCAACCCCAGGCTACAAGGATTAAATCGTTACTACGCCAGGCAATCTTGCATAATGGTCGCTAAGAGAAATCGTGACTCCGCGGCTTTCTTTGCTGATCAATCCATAAAAGCATTTGAAGAACTCAAGAAGATAACAGATCAGGACCGGGATAGACAAGGCCTCATGTATTATATTCTTGGCAGAGCAGCATCTTACAGTAGAGATTACGAGGAAGGGGTGGAGTTTACACAAAGGGCCGTGGACCTTGATAATGATCGAATGCAGAACTGGAATACTATTTTTTATGAAGCCATTGGCCGAAATCACTATAACATGGAGAATTTTGAAATGGCACTGGATTATTATCACCGGGTTGCTGAGGATTCTGTGCACATGGCCAATGAACGATCTGAGGTGACCATCAATCTCACGATAGCTGATATCTACAAACAGTTGGATCAGCTCGATTCCGCCAAGCCACATCTGGAAGTTGCAAGGAAGACCTCCGAGGAGGGTTCGTATAAGGGAAATTTGTTTGCCGTTTACAATTATTTAGCCGAGGTATATGAGAAGGAGGGGCGCACAGATTCCATGGAATATTATTACCGGAAGGTGATTGAAACCAATAAAGAGCATCCCATAAAGAATCCGGTGACCATGGCGAACCGCGAACGAAAGTGCTTAATTCTTGAGTCTTATTTCGACATCAAAAAAGGTAATTCGAGTGTTGCCATTACAAAACTCATGGAGACCCTTGATTTCTATTACAATTCTGAAAAAGTACATACCGCAGATAAAAGGATGTTTCTGGAAGCGGTTAATCTACTTGGGAAGGCATACGAAGAACAGGGCCTTTCCAATAAGTATGGGGAAGTACTCGAGCTCACCGGCAGCTATCTCGAAAGGTATAGCGAACAGTTGTTGGAAGAAAACCTGGCCGATCTTGAGGTGAAATACCAAACGCGCGAAAAAGACAATTCCATCGCCCAGTTGGAGAAAAACAAGGAACAACAAGACGCTATTATTTCCCAACAGCGGATTATCTCTTTTGGACTGGGAGGTTTTATTCTCGTGTTGGCAGGTTTGGGAATACTTTATAACAAACAGCGCAAGCTTAAAGCCCAATACGTAACCACCAATCTGGAACAACGGCTGTTGAGGTCTCAACTCAATCCGCATTTTATCTTCAATGCTCTGGTATCGGCGAGTACCCTGGCCAATGAGAAATCAGAGAAAACAGTGCCTTATATCACCCGGTTCAGTAATTTGTTGCGACTCATTCTAAAAAACTCCCGCCAGGAATTTGTTTCTCTGGATGAAGAGTTGGCAGCGGTGGAGAACTATCTGGAACTGCAATCCGACTTCTCCAAACGCTTTACCTACAGAATCGCTATAGACGAAGACATTGAAAAAGAGTGTGTTCATATTCCTCCTATGTTCATTCAGCCCTTTATCGAAAACGCGATTCAACATGGACTCAAAGGACATTCAGAAGACCATATCGATGTAAACGTAGTACTTAAAGCCGATGAGAAACTCGTGCAGGTTACGATTCGCGATAACGGGATAGGATATTCAAACGGAAGAAACCCGGCCAAACAAAAGATGGATAACAGGTCTTATTCGGGGGATATATTGAAGGAACGCCTGAAGATCTATGCAGATTCGTTTAAGACCAATGCAGATTACATCATCTCCGAGCTGGATGCCGGTGGCACGGAGGTCATAATCACACTGCCGTACATAGAAGAAGAATAGTACGTTCGCCACCTGCAAGTGCCGGTTGTTTTTATCTTTACCAGGACCACAATTTTATTAACACACCATAAACACATGCTATGTTATTTATTCGAATGTTGATCGTGACACTTTTGATGTCAATTACGACCATTGCCCAAACATCTTCATACACGCAGAGCGATATTGATTCTGTTGCTTTTTCTCGCGTTTCCTGGGGAAAGATTGATACGCTCAGGCAAATGATCACTTCAAACCCAAATCATACGGGTTGGACCAAGTATTACACCATGGTTGGGTATAAGCACCTGGTTGAAGGAACGAACGATTCGGCGGTTTACTACGCCAATCGGGCCATTGCAGAGTACGAAACAAACGAAACCGGGATTCCGGATGCTGAGTTTACCCTGGCCAAGGCCTATTATATTCGTGGGCTTAGAGAGTACTTCGACGGTAAGAAGATGACATCCCTAAACTCCATGTACAAAGCATTGGATATTGCGGAGAAATTTCCGTTGGACGGGGGTAACAGTTGGGACTTTTACATATTGGGACGTATCGGGGTCATTCAAAAAGACCTGGGCGATTACAACCTCGCACTCAAATACAAAAGAAAAATACTGAATTACGACATCCACATGGGAATGCGATATGAAGCGGGAACGACCTATTGCAGTCTGGGACAGTTGCATGTGTACCTCAACCAATGGGATTCGGTACAGTATTATTCACGAAAAGCGATACGGACATTTGCGGATACGACTTTACTCCTAAACCGACATATTCCGGATGGGTCTACAGAGATCAATATAGTGGCCGCATACAACAATATCGGGGATGCATTTTATCACGGAAATGAGCCGGACTCCGCAGCTTTTTATTACAAACGGGCCGGAAAGATATTCGATGAAGAGGGACTGGTGAATAAGCGCCGACATATGCTCACCCGCTTTTATACCTGGGCGAATTCAGGTTTTGTCGAGATGCACGAAGGTCGGTTACGACAGGGAATAGAGACGCTGGAAATGGTTCGGGATAGCATAGCAAGTTTACGCAAGATGGATCGCGAAGAACGAGACCTTCAGGAGAAAGTGCATAACCTTCTTGGCCTTGCGTATTCCAAATCCGGCAATTTTGCCAAAGCTATGGAAGCCAAGGATGCCAAAGCCGCCTACCTGCGTGATTACTGGGAAAGTAACCTGGCAAAACAGCTACAACTGCTGAATACCGAATTTGAAGTTGAGAGCAAGGATGAAGCGATCACACAACTCACGGAAACCACCGAAGCTCAGCAGATCATTATTAAGCAACGAAACATTATTAATTGGTCATTGGCAGGTTTTATCCTCCTATTGGTCGGGTTGTCATGGCTCTTCCTTAGACAACGTAGGCTAAGAGCACAATATGTGACGACTAATCTTGAGCAGCGGCTATTGCGGTCCCAACTCAACCCGCATTTCATCTTCAACGCCCTGGTTTCAGCCAGTACGTTGGCTGATGAGAAATCTGAAAAAACAGTACCCTATTTAACCCGGTTCAGTAATTTGTTGCGTCTCATTCTTAAGAACTCCCGGCAGGAATTTGTATCACTTGATGAAGAAATGGCCGCTGTCGAGAACTATCTGGAACTACAATCTGACTTCTCCCGGCGGTTTGGTTATACCATAGATATTGATGAACAAATAGATAAGGAATTCGTTCACATTCCACCTATGTTCATTCAACCTTTTATCGAGAATGCTATTCAACACGGACTCAAAGGAGAATCCAATGACCAAATTAGAATTTACGTCCGGTGCAATAGTGCTGAAAAGCTCATTGAAGTTACCATTTGGGACAACGGTGTTGGATATTCAAAAGGAGGTAATCCGGCGAAGCGGGCAATGGATGGCCGCTCATATTCGGGTGATATTCTGAAAGAGCGCTTAAAGATCTACGCTGATTCTTTTAAGACAAATGCCAAATACTTCATTTTTGAGCCCGACACAGGTGGCACCGAAGTATCGATCTCACTACCGTACATTGAGGAAGAATAGCGGGTTTGCGACTTGCTAACTCCTTGAGCAATCGCTATCTTTGCCATTCCTAAAATTGCAGCAGGAACTATGTTCGATAATTTAAGTGATAAGCTAGATAAAGCGTTACACGTCCTCAAAGGACACGGGAGCATCACCGAAGTCAACGTGGCCGAAACCCTTAAAGAGGTTCGCCGCGCGCTACTGGATGCCGACGTTAACTTCAAAATAGCCAAGGAATTTACCAATCGTGTAAAGGAAAAGGCACTGGGTCAAAATGTATTGACTACCCTTCAGCCAGGTCAGTTGATGGTGAAGATCGTAAAAGACGAACTTACCGAACTCATGGGCGGCGATGCCGCCGGAATCAACCTGAGCGGAAATCCATCCGTCATTTTGATGTCCGGACTGCAGGGTAGTGGTAAGACAACATTCTCCGGAAAACTCGCCAACTTCCTGAAATCCAAGAAAAGCAAGAAGCCTTTATTGGTGGCTTGTGATGTCTATCGCCCTGCGGCGATCAACCAGTTGCACGTAGTGGGTGATCAGGTAGGCGTGGAAGTCTACAGCGAAGAGGGGAATATGAATCCCGTCGCGATCGCCAGGAACGCCATAGCACATGCACAGAAGAATGGTCATAATGTAGTAATTGTGGATACTG
Source organism: uncultured Aureitalea sp. (assembly GCA_964614415.1). Taxonomy (GTDB): domain Bacteria; phylum Bacteroidota; class Bacteroidia; order Flavobacteriales; family Flavobacteriaceae; genus CAZTLE01. The sequence goes on from CAZTLE010000010.1 coordinate 34,897, forward strand.
CGGGTCGCTTGGCTGTGGATGAAGAGATGATGACCGAGATCGCCAATATTCACAAGGCGATCAATCCTCAGGAAACCTTGTTCGTGGTAGATGCCATGACTGGGCAAGATGCCGTGAATACTGCCAAAGCCTTTAATGACCGCCTGAACTTCGAAGGAGTAGTACTCACCAAATTGGACGGTGATACCCGTGGTGGTGCCGCTATCTCGATCAAAAGCGTGGTCGATAAGCCCATTAAGTTCATCGGTACTGGTGAAAAAATGGAGGCTATAGACGTTTTCCACCCTGCCCGTATGGCCGATCGTATCCTGGGAATGGGAGATGTGGTCTCGTTGGTAGAAAGAGCACAGGAGCAATTCGATGAAGAGGAGGCCAGAAAACTTCAGAAAAAGATTGCCAAGAACCAGTTTGGTTTTGATGATTTCCTAAAACAGATCCAGCAGGTGAAGAAAATGGGGAATATGAAGGACCTTATTGGAATGATCCCGGGTGCCGGAAAGGCACTTAAGGGTGTTGATATCGACGATGATGCATTTAAGCATATTGAGGCGATCATTCATTCCATGACACCGGGAGAGCGTTCCAAACCGGCTACGATCAATGCCAGCCGGAAAAAGCGAATTGCCAAGGGTAGTGGAACATCAGTGCAGGAGGTGAACAAGCTTTTGAAGCAGTTCGATCAGATGGCCAAAATGATGAAAATGATGCAGGGAGGCGGAGGCCGTAAGATGATGCAGATGATGGGTAAAATGAGATAGGTTTTGTCGGAAGCCCGAAGTTTGGAGATCGAAGTTTGAAGTTGAAGTGATGGTAACCACAAAACCTGTAACTTGTAACAATCATTCAACTAAATTCTCAGTACTCAATACCAACTCCTCAATACCAAATTCATGACAATACTAGACGGAAGGAAAACCTCAAACGACATCAAAGACGAAATAGCCGTAGAAGTAGCTAAGATGAAAGAGCGCGGGGAGAAGGTACCCCATTTGGCGGCTGTATTGGTAGGAGAGGACGGGGCAAGCCTTACCTATGTTGGAAGCAAGGTTAGGGCCTGCGAGCGCGTTGGGTTTGAGTCGACACTGGTCAAAATGCCCGAATCCACAACGGAAGCAGAGCTACTGGCCAAAGTTCAGGAGTTGAACGACAACGACGATATCGACGGGTACATCGTACAACTTCCCTTGCCGAAGCATATCGACGAGCAAAAAGTACTACTGGCTGTAGACTCTACCAAGGACGTAGATGGGTTTCATCCGGAGAACTTCGGAAAAATGGCACTGGATATGCAAGCGTTTATTCCAGCTACTCCTTATGGTATTATGGAACTCCTGGAGCGTTATGAAGTGGACACACAAGGCAAGCATACCGTCGTCATAGGTAGAAGCCATATTGTTGGCCGTCCCATGAGTATTCTGATGAGCCGAAAGGGAAATCCCGGGAATAGTACTGTAACATTAACGCACAGTCGAACCAAAAATATTGCTGAAATTACCCGGCAGGCGGACATCGTCATCTCAGCACTTGGAGTGCCTGAATTCCTGAAGGCCGATATGGTGAAGGAAGGCGTAACCGTTATTGACGTTGGGATCACCCGGGTTCCGGACGATTCTCACCCAAAAGGATATGTGATCAAAGGAGATGTTGCTTTCGACGAAGTAAGTGAGAAAGCCTCATTCATTACTCCCGTCCCCGGGGGCGTCGGACCCATGACTATCGCCATGCTCCTCAAGAACACCCTTCTCGCCAGAAGGCTTAAATCCTAGTTTACCCGGTTCATGCTCGGACATGTATTCCTTGCGATAGATGCTCACGATCAGCATAAAAAGACTGATTAACAGTGGGCCGAAGATCAATCCTATAAATCCGAATAACGGAACCCCTACGATGACACCTACCAGGGTGATGAGCGGATGCACGTTATCCAGTTTTTTCATGACTAGCAAGCGGATGAGGTTGTCAGTCGAACCCACCACGACCAATCCGTAGATTAGAATTGCCCAGGCCTGCCAGGTATCTCCTGCAGATAGCGTAAGCAAAAAGACAGGTACGATCCCGATAAGCGTTCCGACGAATGGGATCATGGATCCAACAGTCACAATGATGAACCAGAAAAATGCATCGTCAATTCCGAAGATCAAAAACCCTATGAGAGCTACGATTCCCTGAGCAATGGCTACGAGTGGTATACCCAACGCGTTGGATCGTACACTACTTCTGATCTCCTTTCCGATAATCTTCAGGTTGGACTTACTGATGGGGATATAATCACCTACGGAGTCCTTTACCAACCTCCGGTCTGTGAACATGTAAAACAATATGAAATACATCAGACCAATGGCTACAACCACGTTGAAGGTGCTTCCTGCCAGGCTTTGCAGGTTTTCCGAAAGCCAGTTGGAAATTGCTCCAACGTCGATTTCCGAACTCAGATCATACCCAAACTGGGTCTCAATGCTGGCAAGCTGCTCTTTGAAAGCAGAAACCACTTTTTCCGAATTATTTACCGCCTTGCCTACACGTCTTCCCAACATCATTATTACCCCGAGCACCGGTAGCAAAATACCCACAAAGGAAAGAACCATGAGCAGCGTAGCAGCGAGGTTGGGATTCCACCCCCGTCTCACAAGGCCAACCATCCACTTTCGCATAAGGACATAAATCGTAATGGCGCCCAGGATGCCCGACAGATAAGGGAGCATTTCTTTGAAAATAAGTCCGCCAATCAACAGAATTAAGAGGATTGCAAATACTTGTCGGATGATATTCGGGCTGATGATTTTCATAGTGCTTATTTGGCAAATAGTTGATCTAAATTCTTAAACGCTTTAAACTCAAGCGCATTTCCGGAAGGGTCCTGGAAGAACATTGTAGCCTGTTCGCCTACTTCCCCCTCAAAACGTATGTAGGGTTCTATGAGAAATGTTACACCTTTTTGTTGTAAATCTTCAGAAAGAGAATGAAAGGTATCCATGTCCAGGACTACTCCGAAGTGCGGAACCGGCACCTGTTTTCCGTCGACAGGATTGAATGTAGCATCGTCTTTTGTCTTTTCCTTATAATGGATCACCAACTGGTGTCCAAAGCAATCAAAGTCCACCCAATGATCACTGCTACGGCCCTCGCTGCAGCCCATCACAT
>CAZTLE010000011.1:0-37732 GCA_964614415.1 uncultured Aureitalea sp.
GGTAATGTGATAAGCAATCACAATGAGATCTTCGACGACCTTACCTTTGATAATGTTGCTGAAGTGGCTCAGCGTTTGATGGACTTGTATGCCGACGGAGCGTATGATCGGATTGTGCTTATTTATAATAAATTCAAGAACGCTGCGACCCAGATTGTAATGACGGAGCAGTACTTGCCAATCCTGCCTCCCGAATCTTCTGAAGAAACGGTTGTTTCTAACGTGGATTACATTTTCGAGCCTGCGAAAGATCAGATCGTTGAGGAGTTGATTCCCAAGAGCTTGAAAACACAATTGTTCAAAGGAGTTCGTGATTCGGTAGCGAGTGAGCACGGAGCGCGTATGACGGCTATGCACAAAGCAACCGATAACGCCAGTGAGTTGAAAGCAAATCTTACCCTGGAATACAATAAGGCCCGTCAGGCGGCAATTACAGGCGAGATTCTCGAGATCGTGGGAGGAGCCGAAGCGCTTGCCGGATAAGGCATTACCCAGTATGATATATCAAACCCGTTCAATTTTGAACGGGTTTTTTGTTTTCAGGAATCGCTATCTTTACTCGCGTACTTCAACAAACCAATCATGGGCAAGCGAAAGAAGCGACCGGTCAAAAAAAAGAAACCCGTCGCTAAAAAACAGGCAGAAGTTGTAATCGAAGAACCGGTGCAGCAGCCGAAGCACAGTTTTATTCCGTATCTCATTCTTCTCGTTCTTCCTTTCCTGCTCTACGGGGCAAGTATTTCCTACGAGTATGTTCTGGACGATAAGATCGTGCTTTCGGAGAACAGCTTTGTGAAGCAAGGCGTTTCCGGGATCAAGGATATATTTACCAAAGAGAGCTTTACAGGCTATCTGGGAGAACAAAAAGACCTTGTAGTCGGGGCCAGGTATCGACCGTTGTCTTTAGCCATGTTTGCCCTTGAATATGAGTTATTCGGCCTAAATCCAAAAGTGGGGCATTCCCTGAATATTTTATTGTACGGTCTTACCGGGATGTTGTTGTACAAGCTTTTTTTAATGTTCTTCAAAGGTAGAAAGCGGAAATGGTATTTAGGCATTCCTTTTGTTGCGGCCTTTCTGTTCCTGCTTCATCCCATACATACCGAAGTGGTTGCGAATATCAAAAGCCGGGATGAGATATTGTCCCTGCTGCTTGCGTTGTGGACGCTCTATTTGTCCTATCGTTATGTAACGACAAAAAAACGGAGCTATGTAATTGCCAGCGGATTTGTGTTTTTGCTGGCCTTATTGGCCAAGGAGAATGCCATTACATTCCTTGCGGTGATTCCTGTAACGCTGTACATCTTTGAGAAAGCGACAATTCGACGCATTATTTTCGCTATGTCGCCCCTTATTCTCAGCGCAGCGGCCTTTGTCTTTATTCGCTATCAGGTGGTGGGCTATTTACTGGACAGTGGAAAAGAGATCACAGGGCTTATGAACAATCCATTCTTAGGCACTACGGCCCCGGAAAAGTATGCTACCATTACCTATACCCTGGGGATGTATTTAAAACTTCTTGTTTTTCCTCACCCGTTGACACACGATTACTATCCGTATCAGGTTCCCATAATGAATTGGAGCAACTGGATCGTACTACTTTCGTTGGTGTTGTATGTCGTTATGGGATTCTATGCACTGTTCAAGTGGAAAACAAGAACATTGACCATTTGGTGTATTGTTTTCTTCATAGCCACTTTGTCCATTGTTTCCAATTTGTTCTTCTCTATTGGAACCTTTATGAATGAGCGATTCCTTTACATGCCCTCTGTGGCCTTTTTGGTGCTGATCGCCTATTGGATATTAGAATGGCTTCCCAAACGGCTTAAGAACAAGCCAAAGCTGGCGAACGGACTTATTACGGGATTAGTTCTCGCACTCGTGGCGGGATACAGCTATAAAACACTAGATCGGGTACCGGCCTGGGAAAACGGGATGACCCTGAACCGCGCCGCATCCAAAGTATCTGTGAATAGCGCCAGGGCTAATCAGTTTATGGCGTATGCACTCTATTTGGAAGCCGTAGAAACCACAGACAGGGAGGCAAAGACATCCGTATTGGATGAGGCGACCTATTTTGTAGACAGGGCGTTAAAGATTCATCCTACATATCCGGACGCCAACAATGCCAAGGCAGGAATATTGTCGGCTTACTATCAGATAGATCGCGATCTTCAAAAGCTACTTGACGGATTCTACCTAATTCAAATGCGAAAACCGGCGCCTTTTGTCGACACCTATCTCAACTACCTGGAAGGACGGGTAGACCAGGGAACGCTATCTGAGTTCTACAGGAAACTGGGAACCGATCTGGTACTCAATGGGAACACGACCTACGGAAATCACTATCTGAGAAAAGTAGGGCAATAATTTGACAATCAATTAACTAGATTTAGGAATTCCCTTTTTGTACCTTTGTGGTACGGCTTTTGAATAAAACCTCTCAAATCGCAATAAACACATGAAAAAATACCTAAAAAACCTACTTGGATTGTCTGTTATCTTATTCGGAATGGCAAGTTGTGGGGGTGCTCAGAACGAAGGAGCCTATCCGTTTGAAGAAGAGCCTCCCTTTACCCTGGGACAGGTAACTTTCCAGAAGTGGGTAGCCGGAATACGCGGAGGAGGATCGGGAATTAATGTGACGATCCCCGTTGAAGAATTGACCGCAGATGTCCGTTTCAAAGAGCTGTATTTCAGAGATCATATTGTTTCCATAAAAAGCAAGCCACGTGAACCGGACCTGTTCTTCGCATATATAAAGACCAAAGGGAATCGCGATATCATTATGGATGCCGATCCTGCCGAGGAGGCGAAAAATACCCCACCGCAGAAAGTTCCTTTTGACCTTGATGAGGATGAGGCCGTGTTAAGCTATGAATTGGGAGGAGAGATCTTCTATGTATTTATTACCGATATGGAAGAAAAACCGATGCTAGCCTATCCGCAGGGAAACCCGGGAAGCGATCATTGATTTGAGCTCGTAATCCGGATGCAAAAAAGTCCCCGTTGGACATGGCAATACGACCGATTTTCGGTACTTTCATCGGCGATTTCAGGAAATAGAATACCCATGACTACTGTACGTGTTATTAATACTTCAGAACACCCGTTACCCGATTACGAAACCGAAGCCAGTGCCGGGATGGATCTCCGGGCCAACCTTTCCGAACCGGTTGTCCTGAAACCGTTGGACCGGGCTATTATAAAGACAGGTCTCTTTATAGAGCTACCGGTAGGTTATGAAGCTCAGGTACGTCCCCGTAGCGGACTGGCAGCCAAGAAAGGAATAACCGTGCTCAACGCGCCCGGAACCATTGACGCCGACTACCGCGGCGAAGTGGGAGTGATCCTTGTGAACCTGTCTAATGAAGACTTTCAGGTGGAAAACGGAGAACGCATTGCTCAGCTTGTTATCGCCCAACACACCAGGGTGAACTGGGAGCAGGTCGAAATGCTCGAAGAAACCGAACGAGGTGCGGGAGGCTTTGGCAGCACAGGAGTTAAATAGAAGCTCCAAATTCCAAAATTCAAATTCCAAAACTCAAATAGCAAGCACCAAATAAATTCCAAACTCCAAACTCCAAATTCTAAATTCCAAAATCGTAAATCTAAATACTCACATCTCAATACTCAATACTGATATATGAAGATAATTGTCCCAATGGCAGGTCGCGGATCCCGGTTACGACCTCATACGTTAACCATTCCCAAACCTCTTATTCCGGTTGCAGGTAGGCCTATCGTACATCGCCTGGTAAGCGATATTGCCGAGGTCCTGGGGGAGCAGATTGAGGAAATTGCCTTTATTCTGGGCGATCCGGCTTTCTTTGGTGATGATGTGGTTTCCAGTCTAACGGATTTGGCGGAGTCGCTGGGCGCTAAAGCGAGCATCTATCGGCAGCTTGACCCTAAAGGAACAGGCCATGCCATTATGTGTGCCGAGCCCTCGTTATCCGGTCCGGCAGTGATTGCCTATGCGGATACGCTTATTGTAGCCGATTTTGATTTGGATAAGGAGGCAGACAGCGTCATCTGGACAAAAAAGGTCTCCAATCCGGAAGCCTATGGCGTGGTAAACCTTAACGAAAGAGAGGAGATCATTGAGTTGGTCGAAAAACCGGAGACCTTTGTGAGTGATCAGGCGGTAATCGGGATTTACTATTTCAAGGATGTGGGCGTACTTCGGGACGAACTTCAATACGTGCTTGAAAACAACATTATCAATGGTGGCGAGTATCAGATAAATGATGGGATCAAGCGAATGATGGCTGATGGGAAGATATTTAAAACAGGTACGGTGGAAGAATGGATGGACTGCGGGAATAAAGAGGTAACGGTTGAAACCAACCGCAAAATGCTTGGTTTTCTTGCTGAAAAAGAGGTGCCATTAATATCGGATTCCGTGAGATTGAAGAATGCCAATATTATTGAGCCTTGCTTTATTGGTGAAAATGTTCAACTGAAAAACAGCACGGTAGGACCTTACGCCTCCATAGGAGCGGGTACAATAATTGAGGATAGCAACGTTAAAAATAGTATAATTCAAAATCAGGCAAGCGTTAAAAACGCTACATTAGACAATGCCATGATCGGTAATTACGCGGTTTTTGACGGGAACTTTACCAACATAAGCCTTGGGGATTACTCGGTTCTTAAATAAATGACGATGAAGGTGCTTCGAAGTATATCGCTATTACTATGCTTTACGCTCTGTATTGCAGGTAACAGCTATGCACAGGATACGGAAGAAATTACCGATGATCTTGGGAATGTCAGCGATGCATTTCAGGAGAATTTTTTCGAGGCACTGAAGCAAAAGGGAATTGAAAACTACGAACTGGCCCTGGAGGCGCTCAACAAAGCCGAACAAGCTGCCAATAAGAGCCCCGAAAGTGAGGCCGTGGTCTTCTTCGAGCGCGGAAAAAACCTGGCCTATCTGAAACGATTTGAGGAGGCCGAAGCTAACTATCAAAAAGTACTGAGCCTTCAGGGTGACAGACTGGACGTTATGGAAGCTCTCTACGATGTGTACTTTCAGCAGAAGAATTATGATGCAGCCATACCCCTGGTAATGAAGCTTATCGAACGGGATGAAGACTACAAAGAAGACCTGGTAAATCTGTATTCGAGAACACGACAGTACGATAAGGCATTGGAGCTTCTGGATGAATTGGACTCGGCCTGGGGTGTAAGTGATTACAGGGATGCGGTTCGGAAGAATATTTATCGTGTTACGGGTAATACTTCCGGGGAGATTAAGAATCTGGAAGCCCGTATTGACGCCAACCCAAAAAAGGAAAAAGACTACCTGAATCTCATCTTCCTGTACAGCGAACAGGGGGAGACAAAAAAGGCCTTTGAGACGGCAAAAGAGCTTCAGAAGAATCACCCGAAGTCTGAGATTGTGCATCTGGCACTGTATAAATTTCATCTGGATGACGGAGCGTATGACGATGCTGTTCGGTCCATGAAGATTGTTTTTAAAAGCAATGATATAGACCGGGATAATAAATACCGGGTACTAAGCGATTTCTTGAGTTTTGTGGATGAAAACCCTACCTACGAAAAAGATCTTGACGAGGTGGTGCAGTTGTTTTCTGAAGAGAACAGCGGACAGGTATTTGAACGTTTGGGAAATTACTTCGTAAGCAAAGGCAAGAAGGATGATGCGCTGAAGTTCTATGAAAAGGGGATTGTAACAGATTCCGATAATTTCAGTCTTCTTAAAAACACCCTGTTGTTGCAGATCGATTTTAAAAAGTATACCGAGGCAGAACAGTTGAGCAGGGAAGGCCTGGAGATCTTTCCGGCACAACCCTTGTTATATTTACTGAACGGAGTGGCCAATGTAGGCCTTGATGAATCGGATGCTGCTATTGAAAGCCTGGAAACCGGCGTGGACTTCCTGTTGGATGATCCTAAAATGGAGCGGGATTTCTACAGGCAGTTGGAACTGGCGTATAAACAAAAAGGAGATACCCGAAGAGCCGATCTTTATGCCCGAAAAGCAGCACAGATAAAACTTCCTAACTAGACGTGAAATCTAAACTCGTTTATATAACCCTCTTTCTTATGATCCTTAGCTCGTGCAAGGGAACACGAACCGTTACTGATGGAACCGTGGCAAGCAATTTACCGCTAAAAGATATTATTAAGGCACATGATGAGGCAACGCCAAACTTCAACACCATGGCAGCCAGAGTGCAGGTGGTCTATGAGGACGAGAGGAAGTCACAGAGCATGACGGTAAGCCTTCGGATGGAAAAGGACAAGACCATTTGGGTGAAGGCTTCTTTGCTGGGAATTACCCTTGCTAAAGTACTTATCACCCCGGATCGCGTGAGCTATTATGAAAAAATATCGGGGACATATTTCGATGGTGATTTCAGATTGCTCAGTAATTGGCTGGGCACCGAGATAAATTTTGAAAAGGCCCAGGCCATCCTTCTTGGACAATCCATCTTCGATCTGGACCACAGGGGCTATTCAGCGGCCGTGGTACAGAATAAGTACCGGATTTTACCCGACCGTCAACCGCAGAATTTCATTCACACGTTGTTGCTCAATCCCGGGGATTTTAAAGTATCGCAGGGAACGCTTACACAACCTGATGACGCAAGGAAGCTATCCGTGAACTATGGGAACTATCAGAAAATAGAGAATGATTATTACCCTTCAGAAATCTCTATTCTTTCCACCGAAATGGAAAACAAGACGACCATCGAGGTCAATTATAAGAAGATTGATCTCAATGTTTCGGTAAGTTTTCCGTTTACTATACCAAGTGGATACGAAGAAATTCAGCTGTAACCTATGAAATTACGTTGTACGCATATTATTTTCGCCTTGGTTGTACTACTGGCGCCTTCGGCCATTGGCCAATCTGCCAAACAAAAAGAACTAGAAGAAAAACGACAGGCGATTCTGGAGGAAATCCGTCAAATAAACAGCTTACTATTCAAGACCCAGGGAGAGAAGAAGTCGGTTCTCAATGAGGTGGAAGATTTGGATCAGCGTATTTCAGCGCGGGAAAATCTCATTCGTGTTACCAATCAACAGGCTAATCTGCTTACCCGGGAGATCAATGATAATCTGAAAAAGATGGATCAGCTTCGGGATGAGTTGCAGGAGTTAAAAGATGATTACGCCGCCATGATACGCAAATCGTACAAGAGCAAATCGGAGCAAAGCCGGATTATGTTCCTGTTGTCCTCGGATAATTTCTTGCAGGCCTACAAGCGGCTGGATTACATGAAGCAGTATACCAAGCATCGCAAGAAGCAGGGAGAAAGTATTAAGGCGAAGACCGAGCAATTGCAAATTTTGAACACCAGTCTTATTGAGCAAAAGAATGAGAAACAATTGCTCATCGAAGAGAATAAGATTGAAAAAGGACGTCTACTGAAGGAGAAGAAGGATCAGGAAGCCCTTATTGCCTCGTTGCGAAAGGACGAAGGGCGCTTTGCCTCCCAGATTCGAAGTAAACAACGCGAGGCGGATGCTATTGACAGGCAGATCGAAGCCCTCATTAAAGCAGCGATCGCCGAATCGAACAAGAAGACCTCAGGAAGTTCCGCTACCACATCACGGGGAACATCGGCTACATTTGCGTTGACGGCTGAAGCGAAGGCCCTGGCGGCCAGTTTTAATAACAATAAAGGGAAACTGCCCTGGCCTGTGGAGAAAGGTGTGGTAGTAAAAAAATACGGCAAACAGCGACACCCCCAATTGCCGAATGTAACGACCTTCAACAGTGGTGTTGAGATTGCCACCGAGCGAAATGCAAAAGCGCGCGCAGTATTTAGTGGTACCGTTCTTGAAATTCAACAGTTAAAGGGAGCTAACAAAGCGGTTTACGTACGCCATGGAAATTATATTACCATTTACAACAATCTGTCCAACATCCAGGTGAAGAAAGGTGATAAAGTGACGACCAAACAAGTCCTTGGAACCGTGGTGACCAACAACAATTCCGGCAAAACTATTGTTAAGTTCCTGATCTACCAGAACTCTAAAAGAATGAATCCGGCGGATTGGATTTATAGGATGTAGACGATAATTTTTCTGAAAAAATTCTTAATAAGGTAGGTTGATTAAAATTTTTGTCTACTTTTATACTCGTTAAGAGGTCACACTCTTTCACCCCCTCCATATTATTTACCCCCTCAAATAATTTCAACATGTCCCGTTGTGGACCTTTTTTCTGTATTCGGGATTAGTCCCGGAGACAATGTATTCCCCCCATTTGTGTGGTTGCATCTATGATGCGTCCTACACCCAACAACGTATTTAATTAATTCAAATCTCTAGTTATGAAGAAAACATCTTCTGTCACAACATGGGGGTTCCGGGGAATACTTTTTTTGGGACTTCTATTGGGCTGCACACAGCTGCACGCCCAGTTATATGATGAATCCTTTGACACGGGAGCAGAACTTAACCGGTACATACAAGCGCCGGCCACACCAGAGGCAGCGGCCTTCAATCAGTACGGAAAAACTGAGGTTAACCTATACAATGGGATACCTAATATTCAGGTTCCCATTTATGTACATAAGGGTAGAGAGTTAAACCTTCCAATCTCGCTTACCTACGATGCCGGCGGTATAAAGGTTGAGCAACAAGCGACCAATGTTGGCCTGGCCTGGAATCTCAATGTAGGTGGCCGGGTAAGCCGGATCGTCAATGGAATGCCCGATGATTATGATACCGGCATGGGGGGTACTACCATACCCTATAAGACGATCTGGAACAACCATGTGAGTGATGCTGTACAGCTGTATTTGGCCAACAGTCAGACATTTCCCAGTGAAGCAGCGGTTATAGACTATCTCGAATTCCTGCGTGATGTTTCAGAGAATGAGTTTGATCCCCAACCGGATTATTTCTCAATGAATGCTCTGGGGATGAGTGAAACCTTTACCATTGATGTGGATACCAGGGATCCAATGCCCTTAAACAATCCAAGAGTATTGGTTGATTGCTTTAGAAGTGCAGTGTCTTCAACAGTGAATCCACCATCGATACCAAAATGGGAGGTCACCGGTGATGATGGGACGAGATATTTCTTCGAAGAAAAGGAGATAACGAAGTCCCAGAACGATTACGATATTTCCACAAATTCCTTGTATGGGTTTACCAAGAAGTATGTGTCTTCCTGGTACCTGACCAAGGTTATTTCGGCCAATGGGAAAGATACCTACGAGTTTGAGTATGGCCCTGTTCAAACATATACTAAGCCTGTTACCAGCTTAATTACGCGGGTTCAAAATGCGGTAAATACGCCACCGCCCAATGACATCACGTTTCCTGCGCCCATTGGAAACGGAACGACTACTACAACCTATTCCACAAAATCTCTTGAGCGTATAAAGCATAATGGTGAGATCATCGCTGTTTTTAGCAATGGTCCACGTGATGACATGGACATTGACAGGGTGAATGAAATTACCATTTACTCAGATTATGCAGCCAATGAGAAGTACATGTCCTATGCCTTCGATTACGATTATTTTAATAGCGGGTCGTCAGGGCAGGCAAATCTTCGGTTAAAACTTGATGCGATCGACATAAAGGATAAGAACGGGGTCATAGAGAATTCCTATGCTTTCGAGTATGAACTACCCAATAGTTTACCCTCACTTACGTCCAAAAGTCAGGACTATTATGGATACTACAATGGCAAGTCCAACTCGGTTTTATATCCTCGCAACGACACCTATGATGAGCTGAATACAGGAGGTGATCGCTCCGTTGATTTCAACAAAGCCAAAATTGGAACGTTGACCAAGCTCACGTATCCCACAGGAGGATATACCGAATTTGTATATGAAGCGAATCGCTCATCATATGTGACTCCTTCTCAAACAACGTCGACCACACAATATGTCACGGCCGGATCCGCGGTGGTTCAGGGAGGTATTGTTTGTGATGCACTGGCAGAGGGCTGGGATTGCCCTGGTTCAGAGTGTTCCGGCAATGGATGTATAGACACGTACTTGCAACCGGGAGGCCCTCCTAATGTGAGCCACAGTGTTTTTAGTATAGAAACTGCGGGTCCCTATCTAATGAATATTTCCCTTACAGGAGTGACACAAAACTATCTGGGTAAATATGTATTTCTTATTAAGCGCGGAAGCGATCCTACTGCTTGCGATGGTGGTACAGGAATGGGTGCTCTAACCCTGGATCAAATTATTGATACAGGCCCATTATTTGGGGGAGTACTACCCGGAATAGATCTGGTGTATAGTAATGCGACAACAGGAGATTACCAAATCCAGAATCAGCAGATCGTTCTGGATGAAGGTTGCTATCAGGTTACCCTGGTAAATCCCGAAGAGGGTAGTACGACTTCTTTCAATATAGGAAGCTTTGTTACCACCAATGGCTCTACGGGTGGCGGAACCGTCCAGGTTGATAAAGCCGGATTGCGCGTAAGGACCATCAAAGATTATACAGATACGGGTGTATTGGCTACCGAAAAAAAGTATTCCTACAGTGATGGGAAAGTGATCTCACAGCCACTATATCAATATCTTACCACTGAGTGGTATGATAATGCAGGAAATGTCGAAAGCAACGAGGTCCTTTATCGGCAGACCCATGTCTCCGGTTTAGATGGACCACACATTGGTTACGAAGAAGTGACAGAAACTTTCGTAGACTACAATGACTCCGAAAACAATGACCGCGTAAAGCATACTTTCTACTCGGACAATTGGGGGTCCCATTTCACAGGGGTGTATACGTATTACATTCAGGGGAAACAAACCTCAAATAATTATGGGGTTCGAAACAAATTAGGAAAACCTAATACGGTTACGAGCAGAGGCTATTATGATGGTGTCGGCCCATTTCAACCGGCCTTGGCCGACAAGTACAAAACAGAGACAAAATACGAAGACAAGGATTACTATGTCAACGAAGGACTGTCTTTTCTGACTAAAGAAACCTATGGAGACAAGTACCCGATACCAACTCTGAGTCCAACGGGAGACTGGGTTATCGAGTTAATCCAGGGAACCCGGGTTCCATCCCTGGCCAGTGTGTTTCATGGTGGGGACGGCGTGATTCGTATAATGCCACCACCAGGTTGTACCAATCCTGATATCTGTAATCCGCAGTTATCACGACTGAAGGTCCAATTCGTAAAAGCGTTTGGCAGGGTAGGTGTAAAAACAGAAGAGACCAAAACGGAATTCCAAAGCCCCTTGCAGATTCCGGGAGAGGATCCGGACGGCATAGTACAAACAACCTATTACGAGTATTATGATAACCCGTTGGTGCAACCCTATAACTTCTTGCTGAAAAATACGACGACAGTGAAGAGCGAGGGAGAGACACTCAAGCAAGAACTGTTATATCCCGAGAACCTTAGCGGCTATTCCGCGCTGGAGAATGCCAATATGGTAGCCATTCCGGTGCAGACCAAGGTGTATCAGGTGGATGGAAGCTCCAATACATTGCTTTCAAACCGGAAAACGCTTTATAGTGGCACAAGTACTCAACCTTCGCACGTACAAACCGCAAAGGGCAACAGCGCACTGGAGACACGGATTCAGTTAGAACGATATGAAAATGATAATGTCGTACAGGCCAAACAGGCAGATGGAGCTTCTGTCGCTTATATCTGGGGCTATGATCAGCGATACATTGTGGCCCAGGTGCAGAATGCCACTTATGCGGATATTGAAGCGCTTTCTTCCTTCGGAAGCAATTTTGTGATCTCCGAGAGCTTAAGTACTACTCAGGAGAATGCCTTAAGAGGCCTTCCAGGGGTATTAGTAACTACCTATACTCACGAGCCTAATATAGGCATGCTAAGCATGACTGATCCTAGAGGTTACACTACAACCTACGAGTATGACGATTCCAACCGCCTTACACGAGTGAAGGATAAAGACGGCAACATACTGCAGGATTATGAGTATAACTATCGCGGGAACTAATCAGAAACTTTTTAAAGACAGAACGATGAAAACATCAAAATATATAATCATTATGGTCGTTGGGCTCTTACCTGTTTTGGCGCTAGCCCAATCCACCGACCAGAATTACGTTAAGACCACAACCTACCAGGTTGCCACCCAAAATGGGACGGTTGGGCAGGACAACAAAATTGAAGTGGTAAATTATGCAGATGGCCTTGGCCGGCCGGTACAGACCATAGCGGCTCAAGCCGGTGGAGATCGGGAGGACAATGTAAAGCATATTACCTACGACGTCTTCGGAACATCTTCCAGGGAGTATCTGCCCTGGGCGGGGTTCAATGTGAATTCGTTGAACTATATCGCTCCTTCAACGTTGCAAACTAACATTGACCTGTTTTATAACACAGTTAAGTACGATAATACGGCGAATCCATATTCAGAACGAGTTTATGAAGTGGGAAGCGGTAGAGCTTTGGAGATAGGTGCACCCGGGAATGATTGGGCTATAGGGCCAAACCGCGACCTGAATCATACTATCAGGAATTTGTACAGATCCAATGAAGTAGATGATGTTCGCGAGTTCTCCGTAAGTTTTTCCGGATCCAGCTCACAGCTTGTTTATGAAGGGTATTATCCCAGGAATGAATTGTATCTCACCATCACCAAAGATGAGAACTGGCAGGATGGAGATGTTGACAATAATACGGTACAGGAGTTTACCAATAAACAAGGTCAGATGATCTTGAAGAGGGCTTTTAACAATGGTGTAGCGTATGAGACCTACTACGTATATGACGACTATGGGCTTCTCACTTTTGTTATGTCCCCTGAGCTTTCTGCAAATATTATCAGTGGAGGTAGTTTAGCGTCGAATCATCAACAGCTAATGGATGATTTGGGATATCAATATAAGTATGATCATCGCAATAGATTGAGCGATAAGAAAGTACCGGGCAAGGGCTGGGAGTATATTATTTACGATAAACTGGACAGGCCTGCTTTTACTCAAGACGCTGAGATGCGTCAGAATAACCAATGGTTATTTACCAAATATGATGCTATTGGTCGAGTGGCTTATACAGGTATTATGACTTCTAATTACTCACGTTCTGGTATTATCTTCCAGTTGTCCATAGGGGATCAGTACGAAAGCCGGGAGATCAATCCTAATGTTGTTGGCACAACTGATCCGACGCAGATCTACTACTCCGACAATGGTTTCATCTCCGAACTGGGAGACGTAACCTTGCATTCAATTAACTATTATGATGACTATGTAGATACGGCAACTATGACCATGCCTGGACAGAACTACTTTGGAGTTGACATTACCACTGATACGGCCGGACTCCCAACAGTAAACAGAGTACGTGTGTTAGGCACTACGCAGTGGATCACTTCGATGGTGGGTTATGACGAAAAGGGCCGTTCAATTTTTACTGAAACTGATAATCCATATCTGGGATCACATGACTTAGTTCAAAGTCTATTGGATTTTACAGGTAAGCCGGTTGAGACCCGGACTACTCACGCAAAATCGGGACTACCTCTTATCGTGATTGCAGATTATTTTACGTACGATCACCAATCCCGTTTATTAACCCATGAGCAAAAGATCGACGATGAACCTGTACAGTTGATCGTATCGAATAACTATGATGAACTGGGCCGTTTAACTGCCAAAGACGTAGGGGGAGAAACCATTGTTGATGGGTACACCGATGTTACCGCGGCCGATGTGACGGCTGATGGCACCATTGACAAGAATATTTCAACGAATGGCTGGAACTCAGGCGCCAAAACTCGTGGTGAGATCACCGAGGACGGTGGGGTTGAATTTACCGTTGTTCATAGTGCATGGAGACATTATAAAGTAGGCCTGGTCGAGGTAGGGGGAAGTTATGAAAACGGATGGGGCAATTATGATTTTGCCATCTACATCCGCGGAGGTGATCATAATGGTGATGGTACAGGACCCGATGTGGATTTGATGATAGGCAACACGATTACCCACTCCGGTATAACGACCTATAGCGTAGGGGATGTTTTTAAGGTTGAACGAGTGGGGAGCAATATAGTTTTCAAGAAGGGCACAACTACATTGCATACGGAGCCATTCAATAATACATCCAGGTTAATAGGAAAAGTAGGTTTGTACTCATATAATGCCGCGATTGCAGATATGGCATTATTTGGTCCTAACGACCGCGTATTGCAGAAGGTGAATTACGCCTACAATGTACGGGGATGGCTTACGGATATTAACAGCGTGCCTACGGTAGGCATTTCCAAGGGGGCAGACTTGTTTAATTTCCGGATCAACTATAATCAGTTGGAAGGGAACGCTACAGGTACGCCTCTCTATAATGGAAATATCGCACAGACCTTATGGGCAACGACGAATACGGATAATGATATAAGAGGATATGCCTATGACTATGATGATATGAACCGCATTACAGGTGCCAGGAGCTATACGGGCAATACGCTAAATACTATGTTTTCCAACATTATTCAAGATGTCTCCGGAATAAGTTATGACCGAAACGGGAATATTTTGACTTTAACAAGAAGAGGATTCAATGATACAGGAACGAATAACGGTGTTTGGGATGATCTGGTATACGGCTATGAAGGAAATCAACTTAAGAATGTGACTGACAATGCATTTCCAACTTTGGCTGACTATGGCTTCGACGATGTGTCCAATAATGTCACTGAGTACCTCTATGATGATAACGGTAATATGACCCGGGATGATAATAAGGGTATTACCAGTATTACGTATAATCATTTGAATCTGCCAACTGTGATAGTGTTTGGCAGCAGTGGTCAGATCCAGTATATTTATGATGCCACCGGAGTAAAATTGAAAAAAATGGTAACGGAGGGTAGCACCAATACTTTAGAGTATGACGGAAATTTTGTGTATGAAAACGGGGTGCTTCAATTTTTCAATCATTTGGAAGGTTATGTGATCCCAGTTGCCAACACAAGTAAGTCAACTAAAGGCTTCAAAGGCGGAGCTACTACATATTCTCAATTTGAATATGTGTTTCAATTCAAGGACCATCTGGGGAGCGTGCGCTTAAGTTATGGTGATGATGATGGTAATGGAAGTATATCCGGCAGTGAGATCATTGAAGAGTCCAACTATTATCCGTTTGGCCTGAAACAAAAAGGGTACAACCAAAATATAGCTGGGGGGAGTGATGAAGGGCAAAAGTGGAAGTATCAAGGTCAGGAGTTTGAAGAGGATCTTGGCAAGAAAACATACGCGTATCAGTGGCGTGATTATGACCCTGCATTAGGCCGTTTTGGAAAAATTGACAGATTTGCTGAGAAATATATCAGTGATAGTCCATATAGTTTTTCAAAGAACAACCCTATTCGATTTCAAGAAATTGCCGGGGACAGTCTATGGATAACTTTTGGTGAAAATAATGAGCACAGAGCCCTGTACCAAGATGGTGAACTGCTCAATGCGGATGGAAGCAGGTATGAAGGCGAAGGCGTTAAGGTAACCAGAAGAGGCAATATAAGAATAACAAATTCATTCCTTAAAAAGGCGACAAAAGCGCTGGATAAGATTGTCGGTTCTAATGATGATACCGGGATTGACGTTGTAGGTTCGTTACAGGATTCTGATCATAATTTTACCATTGCACAAGGCGGTTTCTCACGTTTTGATCCGGGAACATTTGATCAACCCATGGTAAATATAAACTTAGCCACCTATAATCAATTAACGGAAACAGGCATCTCCGGACAACCCTTTTGGAATTCAGAAACGGCTAGCTTTGATTTGACTCCTGCTAGCCCGGGAGGTACTGGCGGAATCATATACTGGAGTGGGAATGACCTGACAATGAATGGAGGTCAGGATGTTGCTACTTCAATGTCAATACTGGCACATGAGCTTTTTCATGCTTATGACGCAAATACCGGAAGTCTGGTTAGAAATCCGTTGCAAAACCCTGAGACCCATTTAGGAGATACCGAAATTGGAGAGGTTAGAGCAGTGGTATATGCCAACAAGGTAAGAAGCTCTTACGGACAGGCATTGAGGAAAACATACTCGAATAACACGTATCAAATACCGAGTCAAATGCCACCTACGATTCAACTTAGAAATTGACTTATGAAGAATGTTAGTTTTATTTATCTTTTGATTGCTTTCATCTTCTTTTCTTGTTCGTCGATAAAGACACTGAGATTTAAGGCTGGGACCTATTTTTCAGCCGGCAAGAGTTCAGAATATGAAATTACTGTTCCCAGAGGATATCAAAGAGTGGCTCGTAATGTGGAATTTGATAGTGAAGTTCTTAGGATCTATTATCCGGATTCATCAGTTCTCTATGTGTCCTCCGATATTACTTTTTCAACAAGTTTGAACAAACTCAATTTCGCCAGGTGTTCCAACGCAGATACCGGATACAAATGCCCGGAAGGATCACAGGATGGAGGACTAAGGTGGAAAGAGATAGTAGAGAAGAACTTGGTTCTGGGATATATAAATGTTCCTGAAAATCGTAAGAAAGAATTTGATGAAGCCGTTGCTTCACTAAAGATAAGGAAGAATTAAAACCAAATAAAAAAGGCGCCCCAATGGGCGCCTTTTTTAATTCTATAGCTAAGCAGTTCTATCGAACCACTAACTTCTTCGTCGTTGATAGGCCGTTCGCTTCGATCTGTACAAAGTACATGCCGGTAGCGAAACCGGACACATTCAAATCCATAGATGTGCTGGTCAATTGCTTTTGATCTACAGTTTGAATAATTTGTCCCAGGGCATTGGTGATAGTCACTTTCACATTGGAAGCAACTGTGTCACCAAAGGCAAGTGTTACCATGTTCTCAGCTGGGTTTGGATACATCACCAATCCGTTCAGTACATTCTCCTCAACGGAAAGCGGTTGTCCTTCTACATTGATGTTATCAATGAAAGTACTGTTCCCATATCCGGTGATATTGTTGAAACGGAAGATCACTGTTTCACCTTGATACGGTGCCAGGTCTACGGTTTCCGTACGCCAGTCATTCGCAGAAGATGGCGTCCAGTTGCTGGTAATATAACCGCCAACGGTAGACAGATCCAGTCCATTCTTGAAGTAGATGTTTGTCCATGTAGTTCCACAATCGATCGAAATATCTACACTAAGATCATCACTGAAGTTGGCCGAGTACTGTGCCTTGGCAAGATCGAAGTTCAACATCGGAGCATCAAAGTTAAGGTCGAACACCTCAGTATCCAGCCAATCCTGCTCGCCTGCGGCATTGTAGGTAAAGTTGTCAACAAAAGCAGTAACCGTACTACTACCATCACTTCCTGTAATACCACTTCGCTCAATCCATGTCTCGTCATTATCCGGATTGGTAATTACCCAGGCTCCCGGAGGCACCCCATTTACATCGAAAGGCTCGGTAAATGGCAATGCTGTGGCATCGATCTGAGCAAAGAAATCCAACGTCTGTTCATTGTTGCTTGGGTTTTGATCCGAAGCCAGGTCAATAGCTGTGGTCAAAGTATAATTACCTCCCGTACCTATGGAAACAGGTGTTGTGAACTCGAAAATATCCTGCTGACCAGGGCCTAAGACGTTTGTATAAGTCTCAGTAATCAAAGGCTCTCCAGTAACCTGGTACGTCAAATCAAAATTACTTTGATCCAGGATCCCTGTATTTCGGATGGTGATAGAAACGATGCCATCGGCGCCGGCACAGGCGGTGGAGAAATCTCCGGGACTGTTATTAATGGATTCCAAGGAAAGGTCGTTATTCAAACTACAGTTCAACAGGCCACCCGGATGATAGAGGGCAACAGTTCGTCGGCTGGACCAACCTTCCGTGTCGTTTTTCGCCACAATGGCATACCAGATATCGTCGTTAGGATCAGTAATACTAACATTCAACGTAGTCGAAGTGCTGTTTCCAATTACCTCCATATACTGTGCGCCAAGCGCATATACATCATAACTTTCAGCACCGGTTACTTCATTCCACGCAAAGGTTACGTTGTCCACACAGAGTTGCGAGATCTCAAGTCCCGTGGGCTGTCTCGCAATGGAGAAGTTATCATCGCTGGTGTCGGAAAAAGCACCACTGGTAACACGGATTAAAGCCTCACCCGAAACAGTATTCGGAACGGTCCACGAGTACAGGAATACATCATTATCTACGGTGGTGATACTATTCCAGGTACCTCCGTTATCAGTTGAGTATTCCAATACGAAATCGTCCGTAGTGTTTATGGCATCCCAGTGAATGGCTTCCTGCTCATTGGGAACAAAGGACTCACCTGCATTGGGGTAGGTCACAGTTAGATTTTCAGAAATAACTTCCCAAACCACAAAATATTCCTGCGGTCCCTGAGGTACGTTGAAACCGGTAATTTCGATATCGTAGTTTCCTGCTGCCGGATTGTTGATCAACACCTGCTCTACATTGTTCAGGTGATCTGGGCCGTTAGTAGCCGGCAAATCAAGTGTAGCAGGGTTTGGAGTATGATCGAGGATCCATGGCTCCAGGTCGTTGTTCGCAGGGTCGTTCACAATAAGATCCAGATCGTTGACAAGTGCCGGGCTGGCTCCTGCCGTAGCCTCGGGATCGGTCCAGTAGAGCATGAAGCGCACCTGGGTTGTTCCCGCAGGCACATTAATAGTGTGCGTATTGGTATTACCTTGAGAGATGTTATCGGTTAGGTGACGGCCATCTTCGATAAGGATTCCGGCACGAAGCCCATTTACAATACCCCATCCGAACTTGAAATCAGGACCCACATTACCGGCATCGTTCGCGGTGTTCATAAGAGTCGCTTTAATCAGTCCCGAAGCTGGCATAGTGCCGCCGTTGGCATCCATATAGGCCTCATACAACTGAGCAGAGATACCGGCAATACCAGGTGCGGCTCCGGAGGTTCCTCCAAACGAAAAGTATGTATTGTTTGGACCTGTAGAGATTTGATTCTGACCGTTAGCCGCAATATCCGGTTTGATACGACCGTCATGCGCAGGTCCACGACTACTGGAATTCACCAATGAGCCGTCAAAGAATGTATTGGCAGTGGCAATTACGTTCTTACCCTGCTTATGTCCGCCGGTAATATTACCCCATTGGTTTCCGGCGCCGTAACCACAGTTATTGTTGTTCGAGTTACCTGCGGAGAATACGTGTAACAGGTTGGTATTGTTGCGCGTTTGCTGATCAACAGTTCGTGTGATAGTAGTATATCCTGCATTACAGCCGTTACTGTACGAGGAGTTGGTAATTTGAACATCACCATTATTAACAAGATTATTGGTGGCAGCATCGAGAAAATTGGATACATAAGTCACAATAAAGACATCAGATCCGGCAGCCATTCCGCGATTGGTAGGATCAAGATTCCCGGCACCGGCCATGATTCCACCTACACCGTCACCATGTGTCCCGGAACCTCCTGTAACTCCGGAGTTATCAATACGGCCTTCAAAGTCAATGTGAGGGCCTACAACTCCGTCATCTCGAACCATGACACCTACGCCGGCCCCGGTGTAGTTTCTACCGGCTCCCGTCTGAGTGTCCAGTCCGTTAGCTCGGTGCAGGCTACGACCACGAGTATCGTCTTTTACATCGGGTGCTACGATTACCTCAACCCACTTTATGTAGGAGAGTTCAGCAAGGGCATCCAGACAATTGTTCGGGATGATAAGGTCGATATTGTTCGAGCCTTTGTATTGTTGCTCAACAGCAATTTGCTGGCGGGCCAGGTCATTAATTACAAACTCAGTCGTCACATAGGTGTGATGCTGCAGCGTCACGCGGAAATTATCTCCCTGGATGGCCCAGTCTCCAATGTTTCCGTTGCGAAGGTCTGCAGAGAGCTTGGTATTTCCGGGAACGGGAATGATTCCCCGAACACCGCTGTTCCGAAGGAACGAAACTGAAGTATTATTTGGGAAGTAGAATAAATACGTTTGATGTGGAACGTATTCCAGTAGTTGCAGATTGTTGTTCTTAAATGCATCCTGAATGTCCTGGGTAGGAGTTTCATAGAATTGTATCCATCCTACATACCCGTTTTGAAGTTCAGAAGTTTCAGGCATTTGGTCCCATTCGAAGGTTGTAATGTTCTCCGGAATGTCAATGATTTCATCCTGAAAAGTAATGGTGTACGGGTTTTGGGCAAACGAAAGGCCGACGACCATCGTTGCCACCAACGACCACAACATATTGCTCTTCAGAAAGGAAAAGAAAGTACTTTTTCTCATGGCAAAAGTTTTAGGTTACGGTAGTGATTTGTTTGTTAAATACTATTAAATGATTGACGAGGACGTCAAATATATCTAATTGTGTTAAGAATCAAGCAACGGACACCGTTAAAAATGGCCGATTCTTGAATTATTTATAATCCTACAAATCAGATAGATTTAACTGATTTTGAGAAAGATGCGTATGAAAAAGGGAACCCCGAAGAGCTCCCTTTTTATACATTATCTGATGTTATTATTTTACAATCAACTTCTTTGTAAGCGTTTGACTGCCGGCTTGAATCGTAACAAAATACAATCCGGTAGCATATCCTGAAACATCAAGTACCGCTTCGGTACCACCAAAGGCATTTTCATCCCAGGTACCAAGAGACTGTCCCAGGCTATTGGCAAGCTGAATAGTCACAGCTTCTACCAGGGGATTCTCAAGCTTTATGAATAGCTGACTCGATGCAGGGTTCGGATACATGACTACAAGGTCACTAAGGACATTGTCTTCAACGCTAAGAGCACAATTCTGCTCACCTCCCGGATAGAAGGCAGCCAAAGTTCTGCGGCTTACCCATCCCTCGGTATCGTTTCTGGCCGCTACCGCATACCAGATAGGCGCATTTGGATCCGTAATATCGACGGTTATAGAGTTCGTTGTGCTGTTTCCTATAAAGTCCATATACTTGTCGCCAAGCATATAGAAGTCGTATGACTCCGCATCAGTAACATCACTCCATTCGAACTCAGCCCTGTCCGGACACATTCCTACGATATCAAGACCACTGGGTCGTCTGGCAATGCTAAAATTGTCATCGCTCACATCCTGGAAACCACCGCTGGTAACTCTAATAAGGGCGTCTCCGGAAATATCGTTAGGCACATTCCAGTTGATGTTATAGTCATTCGATGGAGCGGTACCAATAGAGTTCCAGTTTCCACCGTTGTCAGTAGAATACTCAATTGTAAATCCGGTTCCGGTATTTATAGCATCCCAGTGGATAGTTTCGGACTGACCCGGAACAAAACCTTCTCCACCGTTAGGATAGGTAACTGTTACATTTTCGGTAATTACCTCCCAAACCACATAATACTCTTGTGGTCCCTGAGGTACGTTAAATCCAAAGACCTCAATGTCATAGTCTCCGGCAGCGGGGTTATTGATCAGTACCTGTTCCATATTGTTCAGGTGATCGGGACCGTTGGTAGCAGGAGCGTTCAGATTAGCTGCGTTTGGTGTTGGATCCAAAATCCATGGTTCCAAATCGTTGTTGGAAGGATCATTAACGACCAGATCGAGGTCGTTGACCAGTGCAGGATTAGCACCTCCAACCGCTTCATAGTCGGTCCAGTATACCATAAAACGAACCTGGGCAGTTCCGGCAGGTACGGTTATGGTGTGTGTATTCGTGATTCCCTGTGTAATATCATCCGTTAGGTGACGACCGTCTTCAATCAGGATTCCGGCACGCAAACCGTTTACGATACCCCAGCCAAAGCTGAAGTCAGGACCTACATTTCCGGCATCGTTAGCCGTATTCAGTAAAGTCGCTTTTATAAGACCGGAAGGAGGCAGATTCCCGTGGATGTCATTATATGCTTCATATAATTGGGCTGAAACCCCTGCGATTCCCGGAGAAGCTCCTGATGTTCCTCCAAAAGAGAAATACGTATTGTTAGGACCGGTAGATACCTGATTCTGGCCATTTGCGGCGATATCGGGCTTAATACGACCATCGGTAGCCGGACCACGGCTGCTTGAGTTAACGCGTGTTCCGTCGAAGAACGTATTTGCCGTAGCAATACAGTTCTTCCCTTGTTTGTGGCCTCCGGTAATATTTCCCCATCCGGCCCCTGCACCATATCCACAGTTTTGTGTTCCTGAATTTCCACAAGAGAACACATGCAATACGTTTGGATTAAGACGGGTTTGCTGATCTACAGTACGGGAAATGGTAGAATAACCACCGTTACAACCGTTACCATAGGAAGAATTCGTAATCTGTGCAGTACCACTGGTGATTAAGCTGGTAGTAGCTGCATCCAGGAAGTTGGAAACATAGGTGACAACATGGAGATCCGATCCGGCCGCCATTCCGCGACGGGTTGGATCCAGGTTTCCGGCTCCTGTAAGGATTCCGGCAACACCATCACCATGGGTTCCGGAACCTCCGGTAACACCTGAATTATCAATACGTCCATGGAAATCAATATGTGGCCCAACGACACCGTCATCACGCACCACAACACCTACACCTGCTCCGGTATAGTTTCTGCCTGCGCTGGTTTGTGTATCCAAACCGTTTGCACGGTGAAGGCTTCGACCTCGGGTGTCTTCTTTAACATCGGGAGGAACGATCACTTCGATCCATCTCACATAAGGAAGATTTGATAGCTCTTCCAGGCAGTTATTCGGAATAATGAGATCCAGATTATTAGATTCTCCATACTGTTGTTTCACAGCAATTTGTTTTGTCGCCAGATCACTGATAACAAATTGAGTATCTATGTTTTTGTAATGCTGAAGGGTAACCAGGTAGTGATCTCCCTGAATTGCCCAGTCTCCGATATTTCCATTTTTCAATGCCTGGGACATTTTGAAACGCCCCTCAACAGGAATAATGGCTCTCACCCCTTTGCTCTGTAACCAGGCCGGAGAAACTTCTTCCGGAAAGAAGAACAAATAGGTGCGATGTGGAATATAATCCAGCAATTGTAAGTTGTTGGCTTTGAATTCATCTTGTATCTCCTGAATTGGAGTTTCATAGAACTGGATCCAACCGAAGTATCCGTTGTCCAGTCGGGAGGAGACAGGCATTTCACTCCAATCGAAGGTAGAAATGTTCTCCTGTACGTTAATCACTTCGTCCTGGAACTGTATCGTGTAGGGGTTCTGGGCCGTGGCCACAGAAACGACACAAAGTAGGCTCAAGAACGGTACGAAAATGCTTTTCAAGAAAGAAAAGGAAGTAGCTTTTCTCATACGTAGGGTTTTTTAGATGTTAATTAGATTCGTAGTAATTGGCAAATTTTTTTATAAGAATCTCAAATATATCCAATTACACTAAAAAAACCGCATGAAAACGCAGCAAAATACAATATCCAATAGCAACGCTATTAAATAAAAAAGCAGGAAAAGTTATTTTGTTTAATCGAACAACGCTTTTAGCTCGGTCGCTTGTGAAGGTTCCATTTTACCCGCTAAAACAAGACTGAGCTGACGGCGCCGCAGTGCTGCTTCGAAGCGTTCTTTCTCCAATTCCGTTTCAGGGATTAGTTCAGGGACAGGAACAGGCATCCCGGTCTCATCAACGGCTACGAAGGTATAGATGCCTTCGTTGGCCTTGCTGCGGGCACCGCTTTCACGGTCTTCTACCCATACATCCATATAAACTTCCATCGAGCTGGTAAAGGCTCTCGAGACCCTGGCTTCAACAGTCACAACACTACCCAAAGGGATCATTTTGTTGAACGCCACATGGTTTACCGAAGCCGTTACAACAATACGACGACTATGTCTTCGAGCGGCAATACTGGCTGCACGATCCATTCGCGCCAGTAGCTCACCACCAAACATATTTCCAATGGGATTGGTTTCACTGGGAAGGACCAGATCTGTGATTATTGTACAGGATTCGCTGGGAGTCTTGGGCTGCATAACACAAAATTTTGTGCAAAGGTACGCCGCATTTTACTGAAAAAAGATAATGAAATGTAAAATTTGAGTAGTCTACTTATCCAGGTTTTGAACCAGTAACCAGGCATCCGGATTCTCTCCGCGCTTGATGTCTCTTAGAGCTTGGAGTGCATCTTTTCGGTCTTCGTGACTGCTGTAAATCACCTGGTGCAAGCCATAGCGGTTTTTACCAATAAGCCGTGGGGAGTAGCCCCTGTCGGTCAATTGACGGACTTTTTTGTGGGCATTTTCTTCGAAGCGGAACGCTCCCGCCATGATGTGGTAACGCCCGGTTTGACGAGGTACGGAAACTTTGAGTGCAGATAGGGGGTTTTCTATGACGAAGGTCGCTTCCTGAATCTGATCTTTCACCAGATCCTTCGCGCGCTGCTCCTCAACAAAATTGTGTTTTTGTACCTGACCTTCATAGATCTTTAAGCCGCCAAGGCTTCCAAGGGCAATGGCAACGAGTCCAACAGCCGCATACTTAAGATAGGGCCTGGAAGTAGTAGTGGCTTTCTGAGGAGTGAACAACAAAGGCTCTTTCTCTTCTACCG
This sequence comes from uncultured Aureitalea sp., assembly GCA_964614415.1. GTDB lineage: Bacteria > Bacteroidota > Bacteroidia > Flavobacteriales > Flavobacteriaceae > CAZTLE01. Next base: position 24,407 of record CAZTLE010000011.1, read on the forward strand.
GTTCAACGGCTTTGCTTCGATCAACGGCCGGAGATACAAATGATGTAAGACCAAAGGAGGCCGTATTGAAGTTCTCTCCTTCCGAAGGAACAAATTGAACAGAACGCTCATCATTTAAATGAAAATCACCTATTTGGGGAAGTGACACGGTTTGCCCCTCGGCCAATTCCAGCGACATGCGACCGGTGAAATTCCGGATTTTCTGAAGTGCAAGTTCGTAACTGCAATCTTCAACGGAAGCCACATACGTAGCCAGTAATCCGTCATTTGTCTGCAATTGGCGGTTGAAAGACAGGGTTTTTCCCGGTGGGTAAAAAGTATAATTGTCGGTTTCAATGCGTGCCGAACGGTATTGCGCCAGGAAAGCACCAAAGCCGGGAACGATAACACACTCGTACCGATATAATAAGTCCTTTATGTATGTCTCCAGTTGCACTTAAACAAACTTAGTTCATTTTTTTGGTGAAACCAATGGATATTCAAATGAAATTATAAACAGCGTCGAAAAGTGTATTTTTGAACTCCCGCCCCGATTTCCTATGATTTCCAAAACAGAATTGCGCTATTTGCTGGCGCTACAGCGAACCCCACATCTTGGGGATGCTTCCGTTAAAAAACTATTGAACCATGTTGGGTCTGCCGAAGGTGTTTTCAAAGAAAAACGAAGTAATCTTCTCAGGATCGATGGCATAGGTTCCTCACGAATTGGTGAACTGGATGCGCATAATGTCATGGATGCCGTAGAGGCCGAGTTGGCGTTTATGGAAAAGGAAGGGATTGATGCCATATATTTTAGGGAAGAAGAATACCCGGAGCGATTGAAGCATTGTCAGGACGGTCCGGTACTGTTCTTTCAAAAGGGGAATCCTATCATGAACCAGAGAAGAGTGCTCTCTGTAGTCGGGACACGAAGAATGACTTCGTACGGGAGAAAGATCTGCCGGGAAATTATTGAGGACCTGGCACCTTTGAATCCGGTTATAGTATCGGGATTTGCCTATGGTGTGGATATTACAGCACATACTGCGGCCCTGGACAATAATCTTCAAACCGTGGCCTGCCTGGCGCATGGATTCAATGAATTATATCCTAAAACTCATAAGAAGTATGTACAACCTATCATGGAGCAAGGTGGTTTTATGACCGAATTCTGGAGTGATGATGCTTTCGATCGGACCAACTTCCTGAAAAGAAACCGGATAATAGCCGGCCTTTCGGAGGCCACTTTGGTTATTGAATCGGCCGAGAAAGGAGGAAGTTTGGTAACGGCCGACATTGCCAACTCCTATAACCGGGAGGTGTTTGCTGTTCCGGGCAGGGCGGGAGATGCACAGAGCAGGGGGTGCAATGCGCTTATTAAAAGTCAGCAAGCACATCTCGTCACCTCAGCGGCGGACATTGTTTACCTGCTGAATTGGGAGGTTCCATCAGCGCCGCCTAAAGCCACTCAAACTAACTTGTTTGTGGAGATGAATGATGACGAAACAACCATCTATACATTTCTAAAAATCCGTGGGAAAGAGCTGCTGGATATCATTGCTTTGGAATGCAAAATGCCAACCCATAAGGTTGCCTCTCTTTTATTAACGATGGAATTAAAGGGTCTGGTAAAGCCATTGCCGGGGAAGATGTTTGAGGCGGGTTAGAAATAAATGTGTCCCAAAATCGACACTTTTGAGGATTCAATTATGCCGGGAATTTAGAAGTATGAAAGGGGGCCTTATACTTTTAAGTATAAAAACCAGGGCTTTAAGTAAATCGAATTAACCGATATAGGGTAGAGGAAAGCGCCTGTGAATCATACGCAATCAGGAGAAAGGAATCCCCCTCCCCCCGGGTTAGAGGACTCCGTACTAACAAGTGCGCTTAATTAACTCAATCGGGGAAGTGCTGTCTAATGTCAGCCAAAAGCCATTCAATATACCCAAAGAGAAATGGACGGTTAACAGCAGTTGAAGAATTGCGACACCTTTACCGGGTTTTATCTTTTGCGTCCGGTTATAATTCTCTAGCTTCGCTTTCAAATAGGAGCAGATGTTCCTATTCCTACCAAAATTATCACCCCCCTTTTATGATAAGTTTGGAAGGTCAACTTTTGTTGATCAAAACCGGTATTTACACCTACCCTTCTGTAAATACGCCCGCCACCTGCCATACCTCCATGTGATCAAGACCAACCTTTGGATACCAATGTTATTCCCGCCATTGAGATGTATTGTTAATTTTTAATTGAATTTCGTTATGAAGAAATTTTCATTCAGGTCCGTTATCGCACTATTGATAATGACCCTGATCTGTTTTCAAAACTATGCACAGATAAAAGATGCTTCGTTTGACCCCGCGGCCGAATTGAATCGTATGGTGGCTGTTCCAAACGCACCTGAAGCGGCGGCTTTTGTCAAGTATGGGAATACTCCGGTTGATATGTACACGGGGACCCCAAGTATTCAGGTCCCTATCTACACACACCAGGGACGGGAAATGAACTTACCCATTTCCCTTACCTACGATGCCTCGGGAGTGAAAGCGGAACAACTGGCCTCCAATGTGGGTCTTAGCTGGAATCTCAATGTGGGAGGGCGTGTCACCAGGATAGTAAACGGCTTTCCCGATGACTTCTATAGTGGACAACAAAGTACTCAGCGTTGGTATAGTATTTGGGACTCCAGTGTAAGCAACAAGGTACTGTTGTTTCTGGATGAACACAGTGTATTTGATACCCATCAGGAAGCTGTACAATACCTTGAATTTCTGAAAAAAGTCAATGAAAATGAATGGGATACCCAGCCTGATTACTTTACGGTAAATGCGCCGGGTCTAAGTGAGACCTTCGTTGTTGATGTTGACTCGAACAAACCGAGAGCATTAAACAATCCAAGGGTTAAAATTACTTGCAGCAAACCTGCGAACGGAGGAAGTGCCAGCCCTATTACTTACTGGAATATAACCTCAGATGACGGAACACAATATTTTTTCAATCAGGTAGAGATTACAAGAACGCAAACAACGGCCGACAACCCTGAGAATCCTCAAGGGTTTACCGCCCCTTACGGATTAAATAAGAAATACAACTCTTCCTGGTATTTGACCCGGATCATCTCTCCCAATGGAAAGGACACCTACGAATTTAATTACACACCGTTACCGGAATGGGAAACACCGGGCGGTCCGATAGCTGTTGATAAAGTGAGAAATATTGTTGAAGCCTCGACACCAACGACGACTACACAACCTATCACTCACAATTCTACCAGAACATGGATTACCCAAAAAGCCCTTACTTCAATTACACATAGAACCGGAACTATGACGCGTACAATTGTAACTTTTGATCTCGGAGGCCGGCATGATATGGATGTGAACTCCAAAGTCACCAGGATTACCGTGTATAAGAACTATACGAGTCCGTCAAACAATACAAAGTACAAGTCGTTTACGCTTAACTACGATTATTTCAAAACAAATCCAAACCACACGGTATCTGCCTCTACAAATCCCAAGGACGTTCGACTGATGCTTGAGAGCATCGACATTCGGGACAAAAACGGTACCAATGTAACGGGCTACAGTTTTGAATATGAAAACCCCTATTACATGCCACCTGTTAACACCAAAGGCCAGGATTATTACGGGTATTTTAACGGGAAGGGGAACTCGGTTTTATATCCCAAAAACAACAATTTTAGCGAAGTGACTGATGGCGCTGACCGAAGTGTAAGCTTTAGTAGTGCAAAGAAAGGACTGCTTACCAAAATCACCTATCCGACCGGAGGATTTACCGAATTTGAATACGAGCCCAATCGCTCGTCCTATGTACTAAATACGCAATCCACCACCACCACTCAGTTTAATGCGGATGCCTATTTGACTGTTCACGGGGGACTCGATGACCCTACTGCACCGGGAGGATGTATTATTTCCGATCCAACATGCTCGGAAGTGGCGGGACCATTTTACTATGACCTTCTCGGAACGGGTATTGGGCCTCCGGAGATCAAGCATATTGTCTTTCATATTGATGAAGCGAACACGTATTTAATGAATCTTACCAGGACGGCCAATGGCCCCCTTAATACTCCTCAAAAGGATGTGATCTTAATGAAACGTTCTGATCTCAGCACCTGCACCGGAGCTTCTCCAAAACTAAAGTACAACGAGATTCGCAGTGTACAGACGGGAGCATTCTTACCCGCCGTTGAAGACGATATAGTCTATTCTCTCTGGTTTTCCGGGCCTATGAATATTCATGAACAGCCCATTTTTCTGGATGCAGGATGTTATCAAATGACCATTATGGACCCCGAAGAGGGAAGTACTACCCAGATGATCATCGGTCTTTATGAAACGACCACCACAGGAGGTGGGAGCAGTGGAAATCAGGTCATTAAAGCCGGAGTGCGCATCAGGAACATCAAAGACTACACGGAGACCGGTTCATTGGCGACTGAAAAGAGGTACGGTTACGGAGACGGAACTGTGATCTCCCAACCCATTTACCAGTACGTGAGCGATGATTATATCGCTGTGAATAATTCGCTTTCGCCGGCACGAATGTTATACAGACTTTCGAAAGTATCCGGTTTGGATGGACCTCATGTGGCCTATGACCGTGTTACCGAGACTCTGGTAGACCACAATAATTCTGACAATAATGTGTCCTATACACACAATTTTAATACGGCTCAGTGGGGTTCTCATCATACCGGGGTGTACAACTTCTACATGGGAAACAAACAAACACCCAACTACTATGGTGTTCGCTTTAAACTGGGAAAACAAAGTGCTAAAAAAGCAATTGGCATGACCAGCCCGGAAAGCCCGTTTCCCGCTACAGGACAGAAATTTTTCTCAAGGACCGAGTATGATGAAACACAGTTCTATCAAAACTCCGGTGCTTACCTGATGACTGAAGAAAGTGATGGTGATTTGTTTCCTACCATTACAACCAATCCAAGCGGTAAATACATCATCCAATACGTTTCGGGGAATCCGCAGGCGGGTTTTGATGGAATTGTGCTTACCCTTCCACCTAACTGCGTTACAGGATACTGTGAACCTGCATTTGCGCGTCTTAAATTCAATTATACCTCAGCGCTGGGCAAGGCAGGTTATGTAACCCAATCCAGCAGTACCGAAAAAGTAACGCTGCCGGGGGCCACAAGCGACGAGATTACGGAAACTAAAGTGCATTCATACTACAACGATGAGAATAACCAGCAACAGCCGTATAACTTCCTGTTAAAGGAAAGCGTAACTACCAACAGTAAAGGAGAGACCATTAAACAGGAATACTTCTATCCTGAGAATTTTTCCGGCGAATATACGGCCCTGGAAAATGCCAATATGCTGGCCGTTCCGGTGCAAACAAAGTCCTATTTGGTAGATGGATCCGCTACAACCCAACTCTCCAATCAAAAGACAGAGTTTAGCGGGACAGTGCCTTCCGCAATCAAGGTAGCCAAGGGAAATCTGCCTCTTGAAGAGCGGGTAGCCTTTGAACGCTACAGGCAGGGCAACCTCGTTCAGGCCCGTCAGACAGACAATACACCCACCGCGTATATCTGGGGCTATGATCGTCGCTACATTGTGGCTAAGGTGGAGAATGCTACGTACTCCGATATTGAGAACCTTCCGGCTTTCGGACAAAACTTCGTGATTACGGAGGCCTTGAGTACGGCCCAGGAAAACGCGTTGCGCGGAATGCCTGGGGTGCAGGTCACCACTTTCACCTATGAACCTTTAGTGGGAGTTAAAACTATAACCGATGCACGTGGTTATACCTCCACTTATGAATATGACGCCATGCATAGGTTAAAGCGCGTGAAGGATGAGGATGGCAATGTATTGCAGTCCTACGAATACAATTACGGATCCAATTAATACAGACAACAATGAAAAAGTTACTATATATAACTCTAAGTATCTTTTGGGTCCCCATGATCTTGCAGGGCCAAACCCAGGATGAGAACTATGTGCGCTCCACTACATACCAGGTAGCCACGCAGAACGAGAATGTGCTCCCCGATGAAAAACTTGAAACAATTGCATACTATGACGGCCTGGGCAGACCCAGGCAAACCATTGCCGCCAGAGCTGGGGGTGATCGCGAAAACATCGCTCAACATGCAGAATACGATATTTTCGGGATGCAAACCAAAGAGTATCTCCCCTGGGCAGGTAGTAATGGCACCGGGCTTAATTTCATCAATCCGGCTACCCTAAAATCCAATATTGAGGACTTTTATGAAACCGAAAAATATGATAACACTACCAATCCGTACAGTCGTACGGTATACGATCCCTATGCACTACGTCGCACTGTAGAGGTGGGAGCGCCGGGAAAAGAATGGAAAGTGCTTCTAAACAGTGATGCTGATCATACCATGAAGTATGTCCATTCGGTGAATAACGTTGACGATGTCTATCGCTTTTCAGTGACCTATAACGTGGGGAGCAATGTTCCTAATCTTTTATATGATGGTTATTATAACAGTCATGAACTTTATAAGAAGATCACACGGGATGAGAACTGGCGGGAGGTAGATGGAGATAATCACAGCGTTCATACGTTTACCGATAAACAAGGGCGCACCATACTGAGACGCCATTTCAATGGCGGGGTAGCACATGAGAGTTATTATATTTATGATGACCTCGGTAATTTGAGCTTTGTCTTATCGCCTAAAGCTACCGATAAGGTTATGGATGTAGCCAATGAGGCATTGGCCGCCGATTACCAAGTACAGCTTGCTAAGTTAGGATACGAGTACCGCTACGACGATCGCAATCGCCTTATCTGGAAAAAACTGCCCGGCAAGGCGTACGAAGAGATCATTTATAATAAACTGGATCAGCCGGTACTAACGCAAGATGCCAATTTGCGTGCCGATGGAAAATGGCATTTCACCAAGTATGATGCTTTTGGTCGCATAGCGTATACAGGCCTCTATGAAAGCAATGCTCCCAGAGCTACAATTGAAACTCAATTGGCTTGGGTGGACGACCTTCATGAAACCCAGGCTACATCCAGTTTGTTTATTGGAGGAACCAATGTGTATTACTCCAACGATGCCTTCCCCGATAGCTCCACTAGCATGGAGACCCTTACAATAAACTACTATGAAACTTATGTTGACACCTACAATATGACGGTCCCGCCTACCGTCTTTGGAGTTCCTACGACAACTGCACTTAACGGATTGCCAACGGTGAGTAAGGTAAAGGTGCTGGAAAAAACCTATTGGATTACTAGCATTACCGGGTATGACAATAAAGCACGTGTTATTTTCGGGAAAACCGCGAATCCTTATCTGGATACAACAGATGAAACCCGTTCGCTCTTGGATTTCACCGGAAAACCGGTAGAGACCTGGACCGCCCATACCAAAGGGACTCACCCTACCATAGAGACACGGGATTACTTCTCCTACGATCATACCGGGCGATTGCTAACCCATGAACAGAAGATCGATAATGAACCCGTACAATTAATTGCACACAACACCTACGACGAACTGGGCCGTCTTATTAGAAAAGATGTGGGTGGTGAAACCTTTGTGGACGGGTATACCGACCTGACGAATGCCACAGTAGGCTCCGGGGAGATAATCTCCAAAGTAAACCCAACCACGGGCTGGGATTCCGGCGCCAAAACCCGGGGGGAGGTTATAGACGATGGCGGTATCCAACTCAGGATTGAGGCAATAGGGAACTTCCGCTTTGGATTGTTAAAGACCACCAACACAACATCCAATTGGCAAGACTATGATTTTGGGCTGGATTTTAAGGTAATCCCGGGCACCACACCCACTGTGGAAGTTCGTATTATTGACGACGGCGATGTGGAACCTGCCTCAAGCCAAACCTTTGCCATAGGTGATACCTTTGGAGTACGTCGTGTAGGCACTCAATATCGTTTCTATAAGAACAGTAACACCCCCTTCACTACCCGGGACGACCTTACATCCTCGAATACAGACCCGTTGGTGGGCAAACTGGCATTACATTCGCCCGGAGTTGAGGTGTCAGGTTTTACTCTGTTTGGAGCCAACATTGACAGGGTCTTACAGGAAGTTGATTACAAATACAACATCCGGGGCTGGTTAACAGACATAAATGATGTGGATTCACAGGAACGCTGGAATACGGATCTGTTCAAGTTCCGGATCAACTATACCTCTACCGAGGGAAATGTAGGGGGCAACCAATACAATGGTAATATAACCCAAACCATTTGGAGAACCGGAAACAGTGACGATCAAAAGCGTAGTTATTCCTACTTCTATGATAACCTGAATCGTCTTACCTCGGCACATAGTCGAAAAGGCAATGGTCTTAATCTTGATGATTTTCACACTATCGGAAGTATTACCTACGATAAGAACGGAAACCTATTAACCCTTAATCGCAACGGAGATAACGGCAGTGGAATAGCATCCGCCCAATGGGATAAATTAGTGTATACCGTTAATGGAAACCAATTGGATGGAGTTCTCGATGATAGTAACTGGCCTGGAGCTATTTCCAATGGTTTTGAAGATCACAACACGGGTAGCAATGATTTTGTTTACGACGCGAATGGAAATATGATTGAAGACAAGAACAGGGGTATAACAGATATTGAATACAACCATTTAAACTTGCCACGTAAGGTAACTTTCGATAACCTGGATCCGGAAACCGGTACCACCAAAAAGGGAATCGTTTATGTGTACGACGCCCTGGGTGGAAAGCTGGAAAAACAGTTCTTTGATAGTACAACCGGACCTGCTGATGTTATTACCAAATACGCCAATGGTTATATCTATAAGAATCACGGCCTGCAGTTTTTTAGTCATCCGGAAGGCTATGTGAAGCCTGTCCAGGTGGGCTCAGGAGCAACTAAAGGATATAAAGGAGGACAGATCACCTATTCCACCTTTGAATACGTATTTCAGTATACGGATCATCTGGGCAATATTCGTCTTTCCTATACTGACGCAGACCTTAACGGTTCCATCTCGCAAAGCGAGATCATAGAAGAGAGCAACTACTATCCCTTTGGTCTAAAGCATAAGGGTTATAATGACGATATTTCTCCTTATGGAAATAGTCTGGCGCAAGAATGGAAGTTTGGGAACAACCAGTACAATGAAGAGTTAGGACTTAAATGGTATGATATTAGTGCCCGTAATTACGATCCAGCCCTGGGGCGCTGGATGAATATCGATCCGTTGGCAGAACAAATGCGACGTCATAGTCCATATAACTATGCCTTCGATAATCCCGTGTTCTTTATGGACCCTGATGGAATGAGGCCAGTGGCTTCGCCGACATTCTCATCTTGGCTAGCAGAGGGCAACCAAAGTGGAGGCATTGTGGATTTTACATCCAGTGAAGAAGAGGAAGAAAAGAATGATACCTACACGTATGACGAAGAGAATGGACTATATCGTAACAATCGAACCGGTGAACTGACTGATAATTGGAGATTGGCAATTGGAAATACCTCGCAAGGGAGTAAATCTCAGTTAATTGATCTATATAGCGATATGATAATATATCTTTGGGGTGCGGCCAAATATACCGCAGAAGAAGAAGTTATTGAAGAACTAGGGTTTATTTCTCGTAGAAAGAATGTATACATTCAAACTGAGAACGAGGATATATATGCGAAAAATAAAATTGTAACTAAAAAAAGTCATGGATTAAACGTCCGTTATGCAGGAACTGGAAGTAAAGAAAGAGATTCATCAAATTTTTTGGGTGGAGGATCTCTTGTCGGGGATATCGAGGTTGATGGTGGAACAACAGTATTCTTGGACTATTTTGGAACTAAACACAAATTCATTAACGGACATCAGTTTTTAAAAGGCACAGGTGGCTCTAGAAGCCAGTGGCAAGGCTATGATCGCACGGGTTCAGCTCATGTCTTATTCACAAATGGCCAAGCAAACGTGGCTTCAATTGTATTTAAGAACAGAGCTGATGCTGATACTTGGACAAAATTGCATTATTTTTCTGTAAAGGAACAGTATAAAGAACTTTATAGAAAGGAATATGAAAATGGTTATTTGAAAATAGACCTTGAGCGTGCAAGAAAACTAAAACTATGATGAAATTCAAATCTTTGTTGATTATAACTGCAATAGCTCTTGGATGCGCAGGTCAGGAAAAGAGAGAGCACTTTAAAACACAATACTTTTATTCTTTTAACACGGAGAGCGCCAATATTTTTGTTACCAATCCTCGTGGGACATTAGATAAATATGATATTCGTGATTCAATAGTAACAGTGGATTATGCCCAAATTACAGACTTGCAGCCAATTGATGACCTAGATTCCATTTTTAGATTGGAGTTGAGTACGAATGAAATGATCTTGCGTCAATTTGAAATGGATGAAGTAGAATCATTACCAGATATTTATTTGGGATTTTGGGAGTATAAAGATGACGATGGGTATTTTTATAGAAAGAAATTTATCCCTGGGAGTTTTGATTTGTCCTATGAAAGTTCCAATTATGATATTGGTGTATTTAACACTCCCAATTTTTTCGAAACATATTATAAAAGTTTTTTTAATCGGTTTCACTTCCTGTCAATAAGAAGTATGAAAGATGAGGTTTATTTGATAACGAATACCAAGCAAAATGAGATCACAGCCTTAAAGTTCAACGATATGAGAGGGAAAAAGCAAATGTTTTCACGAGGCTTCCCTCAAAGAACGGTCGTCGGAACCTGGGAGCTTATTCCAAATGATGGTTTGGATTCAGGTTTATTTTCAAGCTTTTTGCTTTTTCGAAATAATGAAGGGGTTATTAATGAAGGTTATTACAAAAATACACCTTTGTATTATTTTGTAAGTCCTTTCGAAGAAAGGGTTTTTATAGTTGTTAGAAGCGATGATTTAGAACATGATTTGGATATATTTGAAATGGTTATTGATTCTTCCCGAAGAAATGTTCTTTATAGTGATAAGTTAGTCCGCGGACTGAGAATTCACTACAAGAAAAAAGAGTAACAAGTTGCATAAGCCCATCTTTAATACCAATAAAACTGGTGCATGCCAACGTAGTTAGCAATTAATAAAAAGCAGCAATTCTACATAGCTATACCACAGTTCTTTCTACATTCTCCGAAGCTTTAGCGAAGGAGAAAAGAGTTGTGGTTTTTATACCTTGGATTGAGTTCTTTGCAAAGCAAAGAACGGCACTAGTCGGTACCTGTGCTGAGCCAGTCGAAATAGACTATAGCGTCCGCCAGGGGGAAGATGTTTGAGGTTATATGAAACGAGGCCACACTTATTCCCAAATTAGCGCATTTATTACTTGGCGCTTGCGCTGACATTTGAATCGTACTACGTTCGCAGTTTGATTTTTAACATAGACGATTACACGTGTGGTATCGGGGGAGCCACGTGTGCCAGTGCAGGATACATTTTTGTCTTCTGCACTGGACCCGCCAATCAAAAGCAAAAGGAATAAAAACTCTTGACTCGAACTAGTACCCTACTTTCTCACGGACACGATTCAAAACCTCATCAGCAACGCTTGTAGCCTTAGTAGCGCCCACTTCGAGGGCAGCATCCACCTCGTTCAGGTTTTCCATGTAATGATTGTAGCGCTCGCGAATCGTTGCAAATTTCTCAAGGATCAATTCAAACAAGGCTTGTTTGGCATGGCCATAGCCATAACCTCCGCGAGTGTAATTGTCACGCATTTCGGAGATGGCCTCTTCGGACGCAAGTAGTTGATATAATGCAAAGACATTGCAAGTGTCGGGATCTTTTGGGTCTTCCAGGGGAGTGCTGTCCGTTTCAATCCCCATGATCTGTTTCCGCAGTTTTTTATCCGGCAGAAAGATGTTGATGATGTTGTTCTTCGATTTGCTCATCTTACTACCATCAGTACCGGGGATAAGCATCGTATCTTCCTGAACCTTGGCTTCCGGAATTACAAAGGTCTCTCCTCCCATTTTTGCATGAAACCGGGACGCGACATCACGGGTCATCTCTAGATGCTGTAGCTGATCCTTCCCCACGGGAACAATCTCAGCATCATACAGGAGAATGTCCGCCGCCATCAGCATGGGGTATGTGAAAATCCCTGCATTCACATCTTCCAAACGATCGGCCTTGTCCTTAAAAGAATGGGCCAGCGTGAGACGCTGATAAGGAAAAAAGCATCCCAGATACCAGGCGAGCTCGGTTACTTGCGGAATATCGCTTTGCCGATAAAAAACAGTTTTCTCTATATCAAGGCCGCAAGCCAACCATGCTGCCGCAGTGCTATAGGTATTGCCACGCAGTTCGTCCGCATCCTTTATTTGCGTAAGCGAGTGCATATCTGCAATGAAGAGGTAGGATTCGTTATTGGGGTCATTGGCCATTTCGATAGCTGGCAATATGGCACCCAATAGGTTTCCTAAATGCGGTGTTCCTGTGCTTTGTATTCCTGTAAGTATCCTTGCCATCGCGTAATTGGGTAGAGGTATTTAAAAACGAAACAAAGGTACTTTTTTTATGCATTTATGGTAGGTATAGAAATTGTATTTTTGAACCTCGTGAAATGGCTCAATTACATATTCATTGTATTCTACCGGATTTGGTTCTATATACTGGTAGCCCTCCCTATACTTATTCTACTTCCTGTACTGCTCATTAGTATTTCCAGGGAAGCCTGGTATCCGTTCTTCTTCAGGATGGCACGTTTTTGGGCAAAGTTCATTTTGATGGGGATGGGGTTTTACCCAAAAGTGAAGCGTGATGTGAAGCTCGAAAAAGGGAGAAGCTATATGTTGGTCGCGAATCACACCTCGATGGCCGACATCATGTTAATGCTCTATGTTTCTAAAAACCCCTTTGTGTTTGTGGGGAAGAAGGAGTTGGCCAAGTTCCCGGTGTTCGGTTTCTTTTACAAAAGAACCAGCATCCTGGTGGACCGGGGAAGCGCCAAGAGCAGACATGCCGTATATCTCAGAGCTCAGAAAAAGCTTAGTCAGGGACTTAGCGTATGTATTTTTCCCGAGGGAGGGGTACCCGAACCAGAGATCATTCTGGACGAATTCAAAGACGGGGCTTTCCGGCTGGCGATCGAACACAAGATCCCTGTGGTCCCCATGACCTTTCACGATAACAAGAAACGATTTTCGTATGAATTCTTTACCGGAGGGCCCGGAGTGATGCGGGTTCGTGTCCATGACCTTGTTTCGACCGACGGACTTGCGCTGGATGCCCGGGGAACACTTCGGGATGAGGTTCGCACCATTATTGAGACCGAACTGCTGGAACCCACCGTATAAAAAAACCGCCCAATGGCGATGGGCGGCTCTTTTCATCATTGTTTG
>CAZTLE010000012.1:0-36853 GCA_964614415.1 uncultured Aureitalea sp.
GGAAAAGAGCTCAGCGATACGGGCTTCGATATCCCGCATGATCTCATCACTTCCCAGGGGATCGGCAAGCGATTTACGGATCGCATCTAGATAGCGTTGTAATTTTCCAAAAGCATTCTCATCTATATGGAAAAATGTGCCTCCTAAATTTATATTTACAGTCTTGTTCATTTCTTCGTTTTTTCGCTGGTTACTCTATTTACTGCCTGTTGTAGTTCGCTCCAGGTAGTGTTTAACTCGTTTAAAAATATCTTACCGGTCTCGGTAAGCTCGTAATACTTGCGTGGCGGTCCGCTGCTGGATTCTTCCCAGCGATATGCCAGCAGCCCCGAATTCTTGAGACGGGTAAGGAGCGGATAAATCGTTCCTTCCACCACCAGCATCTTAGCGTCTTTTAGGGTATCGAGTATATCTGAGGTATACGCCTCGCCATCCTTGAGGATGGAAAGGATACAGTACTCAAGTACCCCTTTCCGCATTTGCGCTTTTGTGTTTTCAATTTTCATGGGTTCTTTTTACTTTTTTTGAGATAAAAGTTCGTTTTTTGAAATGATGTAGTGAGCTTCCATGATGGCCGGACAAGCTTCCTGAGCAGCGTCCCTGCAACTTACTACTTCCGTTTGGAACGTAGTGTCATCATTGTTTACTTCCTGGGCCATGTCTACACCAAGGGCATTTAAAACGACGCCGAACAAAATACTAACTAGAGTGCTCATTTTCTGATTGATTTTGATCTGCCGCAGATGGTTGTGCGACAGGTGTGGTTGATGTTGTTTTTATAAAAGGTATGCTAAGGGGGTATTTGTATAATTGTCCCTTATTTGCATGAATTGTAGCCGAAATAACAGCGTATAGTTCAAAGACGAATAGTCCGAACAATAGTAACGCTACTACCGAAAACAGGATAATGTACCCTGAAATGTTGTTTGCTTCATATACGGAAACGTGATGCGTGTGATGATCGATAGCTTCTACCAGCGATACAAAATCACCGGCGAAGATCACAAAGAATGGAAGACAAAGAATTCCGATTACCAGGGTATATAACAAAATACTAAGTTGAAAGTTCACCGCTTCACGTCCGTGCTCACTCACAAATTCTTTGTCCTTATTAAAGGTCCAAAGCAGGAGGGGAGCGAAGAAATTGGCAAACGGAAAAAAGTATTTCGAAAAGGTCGAAAGATGCACGAGTGCAGCAATATTTTTTTCGTTATCAGTTCGGGTAGTTTCCATTGTAAATTATTTTCTTATGCAAATATATGTCTTAAAGAAGGTATTATGTTACGCATAGTACTAAAATTTAACATTTTATTAACGTTTTAATGTTCGGTAATATTTGAATACCTTAGCATTCAAAATCGCAAGCAATGCCTTTAAAACCGGGCAAGATCAACACATTTCTGTTCTTTAAACTACCCTCAGCTTTTTTTTGCGGGGTGCGTGTAAAAGAGATTTCCAACGAGCACTGTACTACAACAGTTCGGCATCGTTGGATCAATCAAAATCCTTTCAAATCCATGTTTTGGGCGGTTCAGGGGATGGCGGCTGAGCTCAGCACCGGAGCTCTGGTGCTCTCCTATATAAAGGAGTCCGGAGAGCCTGTATCCATGTTAGTGGCAAACAACAAAGCAACCTTTGTGAAGAAGGCACGTGGTCGGATCACTTTTACCTGTACTGACGGCCGTCTCATGAAAGAGGCCATTCAGAAAGCAGTTGCTACCGGTGAGGGACAAACACAGTGGATGCATGCCAAGGGTGTGGATGCCGATGGAGATGTTGTTTCTGAATTCTCATTTGAATGGACCGTGAAGGTTAAAAAGGCTTGAGGCCAGAGGACGGAGGCACGAAGCCCGGAGTACGGAATGCCACTTCATACTTAATTGTTCCGCAAAATTTGATTGTCTCTCAAGAGTATTCTGTAACAATATCGCACGAATCGAAACTCATAATCGGTTACTCTCCCAACAACAAGCGAATAAACACATAAACAAATCAACACATAAACGAATCAACCTGCCTGCCGTCAGGCAGGCGAATAAACACATAAACGATTAAACAATATATATGACAGCACACGAAATAGACTACATCATTTACGGCGAAGAAATGCAATATGTGGAGATCGAGCTCGATCCCGATGAAGGTGTAGTGGCCGAATCCGGCAGTATGATGATGATGGAAGACGGTATTAAAATGGAAACTATTTTTGGTGATGGCTCTAAAAAGGATACCGGAGTGATGGGCAAGATCTTTGGTGCGGGAAAACGGTTACTTACCGGCGAGAGCCTTTTTATGACCTTATTCTACAATACTGTGCCCGGAAAAAAGAAGGTGAGCTTTGCTTCTCCGTATCCCGGTAAGATCATGGCGATCGATCTATCGCGCTTTGGCGGAAAGTTCATTTGCCAAAAGGATGCCTTCCTATGTGCAGCCAAAGGGGTTTCCATTGGAATCGAATTCTCCAAAAAACTGGGTCGCGGACTCTTTGGTGGAGAAGGATTCATTATGCAGAAATTGGAAGGTGACGGAATGGCCTTTGTACATGCCGGAGGGACGACAGCCGTTAAGGAGCTGGCCCCCGGTGAAAAGCTAAAGGTAGATACCGGCTGTATCATTGGATTTGACCACACCGTGAATTACGATGTTGAGTTTGTAGGTGGTATCAAGAACACATTGTTCGGTGGTGAAGGAATTTTCTTCGCTTCCCTTACCGGTCCCGGAACCGTTTATGTCCAATCATTACCGTTTAGCCGTTTGGCCAAACGAGTTTGGTCGGCGGCGCCCAAAGGAGGTGGTAAAGACAAAGGAGAAGGCAGCATTTTAGGAGGCCTGGGAGATCTTTTTGATGGGGACAATCGTTTTTAACACATAGTTTAACGTTTCGTTTTATTAACAACACCAATTTTTCTCGACTTTTTTAGTTATATTAGGGTGGTAAAATTTAAAACACTCTGCTTATAGATAATAACTACGTAACCTAATTTAACTAAGTTTTCCTATGGCTAGAGCAATGTATGATTACACCAAAGCTGTGCTTGCTAAGGTTAGTTTTGATGTAAGCTTGTTCTGCAAAGAGTTAAAAAAAGCTCTAAAGCGACTTCTTCCCCACGAAATCGAAGAGTTGAAAATTTGGATTAATGCTCTTATTAAGCAGAACCCCCAATTAAACCAATGTTTAATTATTCTAAACCCATAAATAAAACCCCGGATCATCCGGGGTTTTTTTATCGCTTAGGGGAAATGATCTTCACATCCTGAAATGCTATAGCCCCTCGAATAACACCCGAGATAACACTATGAAGGGCTTCAATAATTTGAAGCTTTAGTTCACTTTTGCTGTAAATAAGCCCTACTTGCCGAGCCGGAGTAGGTTCTTCAAAATACTTTAAAAAAGCAGCCTGATCCTTGTGAATATCGAGCGTATGCAGGTACGGAAGGAGTGTCATTCCCAGGCCTTCGTTGGAGAGCTTTACCAGTGTTTCAAAACTTCCGCTTTCCAACTGAAACTGATCGTCCTTCGCAAGTTTGGACGCTTTACACAAATTGATCACTCCGTCCCTAAAACAGTGTCCGTCCTCCAGCAGTAAGATATCATTAAGATCCAGGTCGGTCCCCTTTATTTTTTCTTTTCCGAAGAGCCGATGGTTTTGAGGTATGTATCCCACAAAAGGTTCGTAGTACAATACCCGCTCCTTGATATTGTCGTGTTCCAGCGGTGTTGCAGCGATCGCCGCATCGAGATGCCCTTCGTTGATCTTCAGGATGATCTCGTCGGTAGTGAGCTCTTCGATCTTTAAATGTACCTTGGGATAACGGTTGGTAAACGTTTTCAGGAACATAGGGAGTAGCGTGGGCATGATCGTAGGAATGATCCCAAGCTTGAATTCACCCCCAATAAAGCCCTTTTCCTGATCCACGACATCCTGCATCCGCTCCGCTTCGTTTACGATACTCCGAGCCTGGTCCACGATCTTCTGCCCGATAGATGTAAGTTCAATGGGCTTCTTACTGCGGTCGAAGATCTGTATGTCCAGTTCCTCCTCCAGTTTCTGTATCTGCATGCTCAATGTCGGCTGAGTGACGAATGTCTTTTGGGCAGCCTTGGTGAAGTTCTGATGCTCGGCTACAGCAAGCACATATTTTAGTTGTGTGATTGTCATAAAGGGTGATTTGTAACAAAGGTACGCGAATCATTGATAAAATTTATGACATCAATCATTTTATAAGAAATTGCTTATAGAAAAACCCGATGCCAGGCGACATCGGGTTTCCCATGATTGGTTTGTTAAGAGAATTACATGCGAATGTCCAATTCGATAGGTTCTCCGGCTACTTCAAATTTTGCATCGCTCCACATTGGTGGTCCCATGCTCATGATATTGTTGGATACACCATACATTTCAAGGGGCATGCCGCTGGTATCGAAGTCCATTTGTTTGTTGTCGTTCTTGTCATGGAAAAGTAGGATCGCATAGGTGCCCGGAGTCACGTCAGTGAAGGTTACGGTGGCTTTTCCGTCAACAATAGTGCTTTCCAGTCCTACTAATGGGTTCTTCATAAATGAGTACTCGTCGTACAGGCCAAAAATTACATGGCCTTCGTTGCTTTTTACGGGAACGGTGACCGTAATGGTGGTTCCTTCAGTAGTTACTTCGGTTTCGGCCTGGGCAGAAAGTAAGAAGCTTGTAAGTGATAATGCGATGGATAGAATAATTGCTTTCATGATGTGCGTTTTTTGATTTTATCTGAAGCAAATATCCGTTCGCTTTCAACGCTGTGCCAAAACAAAATACCGAACTGTCATTTTTTTAGGACGAATTGTTAAATACTGCCGAAAGGCCTACCTGTTCAGTCTCCAATGCCTGTCATCGGTACCGTCGAAGCCTACAATGCCGTGATCCAAATCGTAATAGATCCGCCAAATATCTTTTGCCACTCCAAAGATGGAATCTCCGGATACGTTATACCTGGACCGAAGTGTAATCACATTATTGTATTGAACTCCATTGATGTTCAAAGGTTCGGAAGAACCATACAGATCAAACACCAGGTCTTCATCCTCCGGATCATTCCAAATGGGAAAGCTCAGTGTAGCTCGCAGCGAATCATTTGCATGCAACCGACTTATCTGTATACTACCTCCAATACTTCTGTCTGTTTCACTGTTGTAAATGGTAAACCTGATACCGCGTTCTTCGTAGCGAACGAGTGTTGACCCTCCCGATCCCCAAAAGGAACCACCGGTTTCAAATTGCCGCTCCCAGAGATACGCCTGATCTATACTCATGGTACGGGTTCCACTAATACCATCACCAAACTGAAAAGTGTCCCCCGTTTCAATAGTATTTAGTAACAATGCGTGGTCTTCGGCTTTAAACGGAACGTAACGCTCATCCGGGGTATCAGGGCCTCCGTCTTTCGAGCAGGACAGTAGAACGAATACTATAATAATATGGCTTATTGCTTTCATCTGTATGGGTTTTAGATTATGGAAAGTTCGTATCGGTTAATCCCAGATTCCTGTGCCCCAGGAACCCAGGGCAATATCTGTGGCTATAAACAAGGTGGCAAATGCTAGTCCTAACGCGTTGATCACGCCAGTTACGGATCTGTTTACAGGACGTATTTGTTGAATACTCTCAGGTTGTAGCTCAATGCGCTCCATCCCTCTGTACTTTTCTTTAATCCCGTAATAGATGCCTTCTTCGTAAACGATCTTGCTGAACTTCAAGGTTTTGTTATCTGTCGTTTTGATGCGTACTCTACGGTCAGCTGCCACGGCTTCTTCCAGGGTCAACGATGTGCTGCGGTATACCCGGCAACTTTGGGTTAGGAGAAGAAGTGACAATAGTACTGTACAAGTTTTCAAGAGTCTAACGGGTGTTTTCATGATTTCCATTCCATGTTAGTTGGAGCAGCATTGTCTGCTGCACGGTTTTAGACAAAACTAGATATGTACTGAGAAGGAATGTCCTAAATCACTCTTATTCAGTAAATCAGGACAGAAATGAGATTCCGGACATCGTTATGAAGACAGGGCTTTTCGATATTCGGTGGGGGTTTGTTCGGTAAATTTTCTGAAGGCCGCGTAGAAAGTCGATTTGGAATTGAATCCGCACTCCAGCCCAATAGAGACTATGGTATACCGATCAAATTCCGAGTCCTTAAGAAGGTTTTTTGCCTGTTCCACCCTGAATTTATTGATGTAATCCGAAAAATTGTGGGGCGTAGACCCGTTGATCAGTGCCGACAACTGATTAGCACTCATATCGAGTTCCGAAGCCAGTGATTCGAGGCTCAGGGAGGGGTCCAGGTAGCGTTCGTTTTCAATGACATACTCGTGAACCTTGAAGAAGGCCGTCTCTTGCTTATTGACCTCTTCGGAAGCTTCTGATTGGCTGAGTAGCGGATCTGAAGGATCCAGTGTTAGTTTGAGGTCCTTGTGTTCGCTTAGGTTCTTCCGAAGCATAATCCGATCTTCGACAACAACATACCGGAAGAAGCCCTGATACCCAATCCAGTACAAGAGGATAGAACTGCTTAACCGCAACGGATAGTAGGTGTACGGGGGTTCAATTACGGCTGAAAAGTAATTGTTCATGAAAATGGC
Source organism: uncultured Aureitalea sp. (assembly GCA_964614415.1). GTDB lineage: Bacteria > Bacteroidota > Bacteroidia > Flavobacteriales > Flavobacteriaceae > CAZTLE01. The sequence continues at coordinate 6,611 of CAZTLE010000012.1, forward strand.
AATTAGCCAGAAAAAGATCACTACCGTGCCCAGATAAATGAATCGTTTGATCCAGGCGATATCGTCAAACTGTAAGATAAATTCATACAATCGCTCGTATTTGAACAACACCAGTATCGCCTTAATGAAAATAAAGATCGAATAACCGGCATTGACGATCTCTTCAACATTGTTATAGGTGCGCATCACCTGCGCTGCCGTTTCCTCGTCCTGGTAGTAGCTGTAGATGATCACTCCGGAGCGCGTCAACAGTTCAAGGACGAACAGGGCCGACGAAATGATGAGGAACGTCCACAGTTTTTTCTCAATACGGAGATAGTGGAGCAGGAAGACATAGAACATCGGCAGGATCATCATGTACCATGGCACCAGGAGATTCTTGAAGTAGTAGATCGGGATGGAAAAGTCGTGATCTATCAACCAGGCCTGAAGGTTATTCAGTGATAGAAAGAACACGATGAGATTGAGGTAGATAATCGGTTTTTCGACCTTTTTGCGTGAAAACAAGGTCGCAATATTGAAGATGAAACCGTGAACGGCTCCTGTGATGAGTAGAAAATCGAGTATTTTAACGAACATATACTCCTTGATGGTTCCCGAAAGCCCGGTTTTGTTAACAAGTAACTTTCGGTAGATTATTTAGTTATGTTTCATAACACCTCCATTTCATTCGTTCATCATTGGGCTGCTAAATAACGTATCCGATATTAATCCTAGTACTATTTGGTTGTCCGAAATCTCACAAAACCGATAATTCGGACATACTAAAATAACATTTTACGGCTTTAGTAGGGCAGTATAACTGCGACTATGCCAAAAGATGAGAAACAGGTTTCCAAGTAACATTAGGGAAGTAATTACCGGGGTGCCGCGCATCTCCAGGGAAGCGGAAACCAGGAAAATATTGAAGGTCACAGGAAAGGCCAGAACCGGTGTCAGGGCGCGATACCACTTCATCATGAGAACTACTCCCACCAATATTTGATAGTACCCGATGAAGTTCCAGTAAAAGCCGGTTTGATACATGCCTTCAAAGAAAAGACCAATGGGATCACTAATGGGAATCTGGGTAAACTTGACCCCGGGCAGTTTTCGAATGCCGGAACCAATAAAGCCAAGACCCAGGGCTATTTTGATAAGCCAGTAAAAGATAATAAAAAGGCGCTGTTGGTGTAGTTTGTCGATTAGTGTGGTCATCTGTTCTGAAGACGATCCATCGCTCAAAATGTAACACTATAACAATCCGCGGGCCTTAATTTCCAGATACTTGTTGATCGTATTTACGGTAAGATCTTCCGGGGGAGTGAGAATCGTCTGGATACCCCGTTGCTGTAGTTCTTTTACCATCACCCTCTTGTCAAATTCAAACTGTTGGGCAATGGTCTTGTCGAATATATCCGCAACGTTCTCAGGTTCCATTTCACTGAGTGTCTTAAGCTCAGTATTTTCGAAGAAGATCACTACCAGCAGATGTTTCTTGGCAATGGCTTGCAAAAAAGGTAGTTGCCTGTGCAAGGCAGAAATATGTTCGAAGTTCGTATAGAGTAACAGAAGACTGCGGTGCGTAATTCGGCGTTTGATCATTGCCCGGAGCGCTCCGAAGTCAGAATCAAGAAAATTCGTGTTGATATTATACAGCGTGTCGAGAATGGCGTTTAGGTAAGTTTTTTTGGCCTTGGCAGGTAAAAAACTACCCACCTTGTTGGAGAATTCGATCAGGCCTACCTTATCGTTTTTCTTAAGGGCAACATTCGAAAAGGCCAACGCACTGTTAATGGCATAATCCACGAGTTTCAGCTCGTTGAACGGCATCTTCATCACCCGGCTCGTATCTATGATGGAATAGACCGGTTGCATGCGCTCATCCTGATACTGATTCACCATAAGTCGCGCATTCTTGGCGGTAGCTTTCCAATTCACCGTTCGGACGTCATCCCCAAGCACGTATTCTTTGATCTGCTCAAATTCCATGGTATGTCCAATACGCCGAATTTTTTTCAGCCCTGTGTGGGAAAGACGCTTGTCGATAGCCAGGAAATCGTATTTTTTCATCTGAACGAACGATGGATATACCTTCACCATCTGGTCCTGATTAAAAACATATCTCCGCCGAACCAACCCGATGACCGAAGTCGCATAACAATTCAATTTTCCGAAAACATATTCACCCCGCTCCACCGGACGGACGGAATACTGATAGGTACTTCGGTTCTTTCCCGGGATACGAACGCTCCTAAAGAAATCTCTTTTTTGAAACTGTACCGGGAGTTCGTCCACCAAATGTACCTTCAGGGTAAAGGGATGCATATTCCTTAGTTGGATGAGGACCTCATTCTCATCGCTGTTGGAGAATTTCTCGGGAAGAATGCGCTCACCCTTAATTCCCACGGCAGAAAAGAGCATGGTTATCTCAAACAAAACAAACACGGCCAATCCCAATACCAGCAACCAAGTAATGCCGTACAGACCCTGTATCCAGTATGAGATCAGAAACAGCACGGCAATCGCGGTCATTGCATAAAAGAACCGCGGTGAGAGATATAAGGATGTAAAGAATTTGATCACCTACCTTGGGATTTCTATGGAGTGGGCTATCATATCAATGACGGTTTCTGGGGTCATACCCTCCATCTCGCGCTCCGGCGACAGGATGATCCTGTGGCGCAATACGGGCGCCAGCGATTTCTTGACGTCATCCGGAGTAACGAAATCCCGACCGTTCATCGCGGCAAAGGCTTTGGAGGCATTCATTATCGAGATTGAAGCCCTGGGAGATCCCCCAAGATATAAGTGGGGATGGTTTCGGGTCTTGTCAACGATCTGGGCAATATATCCGAATATCTTTTCTTCAATAAGAATGTCCTGAACCTGTTGCCTGAATTTAGTGAGTGCCTCCGGAGTTAGCACACCGTCAATGGCATCCTGCGGGATCGCCAGTTTTCTGTCGTGATGTGTCTTTAAAATGAGGATCTCGTCTTCCAGCGTGGGATATCCCACTTTGATCTTGAACAGAAAACGGTCTAACTGAGCCTCCGGAAGGGCATAGGTGCCTTCCTGCTCAATCGGGTTCTGAGTGGCGAGTACCATAAACGGATACGACATTTTGTATCGTTGCCCGTCCATGGTCACCTGGCGCTCTTCCATCACCTCAAACAGGGCTGCCTGTGTTTTGGCAGGTGCCCGGTTGATTTCATCAATAAGAATGATGTTGCTAAAGATGGGCCCTTGTTTGAATTCAAAGTCTGATGTCTTCATGTTCAACACTGAAGTTCCTAACACATCGCTGGGCATAAGGTCCGGAGTAAACTGAATCCGGCTAAAATCGGTTTTCAGGGTTTTGGCAAATAACTTGGCCGTAATGGTCTTGGCAATTCCCGGAACTCCTTCAATGAGCAAGTGTCCGTTGGCCAGCAAGCCTGCAATCAGTTGTTCAATAAACTCTTCCTGCCCAATAATGATCTTCGATATCTGATCTTTAATGGACTGAACGGCCTGCTTCAATTCATCCAGAGGGATGCGATTGTCGAAGTGGAGGCCTTCACCGGTCGCTGCATCCTCCGAATCTGAAGGACCTGCACCGGCTTCTCCTGTCTGTGCTTCCGTGACAGGTTCGGAAGGCTGGGATGTACCCGTCTCTTCCGGGTTGCCCTGTGGCTGATCCGACTGAGATTCGTTCTTATTGGATTCCGGTTGGTTGGATTCAAGATGTTCCATCTACGTTCTTTTTAAAATTTGTGATCTTCCTGCTAAGTTCAAGAAGCTCTTCTTTGGTCACCCTGGGTTTCGCATTCAAGGTTTCGATAAATGTAATTAGATTTTGAGTGTCTTCTATGCTGTTACCGCTGCGTGCAGCGACAATACGATAAAATTCATTGTCGATGCGATCCGTGGGAACGCGTAGGCGGGTACGAATGTATTCGAAGAATATGGCGATCTGTTTCCTTGCGATTGCTTCGTTTTCTTTGCGATCAAAGTACATTCCGGCGATCGTCCGGGTGTATTCATACGTCCTGTTAGCAAGTGGAGTGACAACAGGTATACTGCGCTGTTTGCGCTTGCCTTCAAAGAAGACGTATAACACCACACCGATGATCACAAAATAATACGCCCATTTTAAGTACCTGGAACCGAAAACATATTGAAGCGGTGAGATATTTACGGGTCGGCCGGATTTGTAATACGCATCCCACAGTACATTCTTATTGTCATTTATATAGGCCAGTACATTTCGTGTATGTTCGTGGTTTCCTTCGTTCAGAAGAAAATAGTTGGTAAACACCTCAGGTTGGGTGTGCAAATAGATAACTCCCTTACCCCAGGACGCCTTAATGAAGTTTACCAGCGGATCGGTAATTGCCAGTGTGTCTTCATAGGCCTGTACTACCCCCAGAACCGTATTGGAGAGGGTGTCGATCTTGTTGAAGTAGCGCACGGGAAAATCCCGGTCTATCAAAAAGGGGGTATCACTTTTTAAGCGCTTGTTGACCAGATTAAGCAGGGGGCGGGTGGTAACACTGCTGGCCAGGACTTCGGTATCCATTTCAAGACCCAGGGTGTCCAGGATAGGGTATCCGTGATAGTTGGCCGAAATAAAAGCCGTATTCCCGCGATTCACCCAGGCCATAAGCCGGTCCAGTTCAGAATCATCAAAAGTAACCACGTCATTAATAAACAGATAGGAACCTTCCAATAATGAATCCCGTAGCTTTTCAAAAGGGGGAACCAGAACGTTTTCCAATCCATCATCCAGTTCTTCTTCGAGCAAGTCATGCACAATGGCGGTACCCATAGGGATCTTATCCGCCTGGTAGTAGCTGGGGAACCAGTTCACCGGAGTGGGCTGGGAGGCCTCCATATACACCAGAAGTGCAATAGCGAAGATAAAACCGAACAGTACTATTTTCTGAAATCTAGACATCGCTATCCGGTATTTGAAGTTCCAACTTGCTGAATAATGATTGTGCCTTTTGGTAATCGGTTTCAGTAACCCCGAAGTTACCGTACCAGATATAATCGTAGAGCCAGGTCACTTTTCCGAATCCCTGACTCAGTGACTTCTCTTTGATCTCAGCCATATAATCACTATTGGTCTTATCGAACTCGTAATCGATAATTTCTGCTTCGGTAAGTTTCTTTAAAATGAGCAGGTAGTAATAGCGAACTGCCAGCCGGTAGTCTTTATTTTCAAGTGCCTTTTGAATGAGTTTTTTGATATCCCTGGATCGTATAATCTCCTCTTCTTCAGTAAAAAAGACCTCGGGTTTTTCTTTGGATTTAAGCAATCGATTTCCCGGATTTAACTTAATGAACAACCATACGATAAAGGCGATGATCCCGGCTATGATGAGATAGGGTAGCGAACGAATAAGCCAGGCCCAAAATCCGCTTGCTTCATAATCGCCCAGCAACCAGTTCCAGAACTTGCGCCACTGGAGGTTCAGCCATCGTTTGAATTTAGCCCACCAGTTGTCCGTAGTTTCCTGGGTATAATTGAATTCACTGTCTTCGCGGTAGTCGTCGAGTTTTTCTTCTGAAAAATCAAACGGTTCCACCCTGGGATCGGTATCATAGGTTATTGGCGCCTCTACAACAGGCGGATCGGGCTCTTGGGCCAGGCCCAGGAACGGTAAGAAAACCAAAAATAACAGTACCCAATTCCGCTTCATAAAATCATTCTCTGTTACCAATGGAGTCAATAATTTCCATGGTGCCGGTAAAATTCTTGCGTTCGTTAAGATTGAAATAGATCAGCGTAGAGCTTATTACAATGATCACATACATGATATATTGTCCCAGCGATCCAACAGCATTCAGCGCGTAGTAAGTCCAGTCGAAATAATCGGTAGGGTCTGAAGTAATGGTTTCATTGACCACGAAGTTCTTTGCAAAAAAGTAAATGTATTCCGGAATACGGAAAACAAACATGATCACGTAGTACAAAATGATCATGATAAGCATGGTGGCAAAAGTGATCCACCACTCGTTCTTGATGAGCGCCCAACAATGTCCTATGGCATCGGTCACCTCACGCTTTTCGTAGATCAGGATCGAAAAACCTGAGGCCAGGGTTACTCCAAAGTAGATACCCGGTGCAATACAGAATACCAAACCAATACCTACGATTAATGACGAGAGAAAGGAATAACCGATCAACCCCCAAAATCGTTCTTTGACACCTGCCATCACCTCTTGTTTTAAGACATGACCATCATTCTTGATGTAGGACTTTACAAAATTAATGACAACCCCATTCAAAAGTGCCGTATATAAAATTCCGGTGACAAACAGCAAAGCCAGTCCCAGGAACATACTGCCAAAATTGGTGCTCCCTGTTATAGGGTCAAAGTCGGTCGAGGCATGGGTATAGAATACCGAGGCTATAACCACCAGAAGTAGTCCGGGACCCGCAATTCTGAATATAAGTCCGAACAGCGGTTTCCAGGTAAGCCGAATGAACTTAAATGTATCGGTAATTATGGGGCCAACGTCCCGACGCTTTTTAAACTGTAGCTTTTCGTTCATGCTTTCTTCTTAGTTTGATCGGGTAGATCACATAGTAATAGATTATTAGGAACAAAGAACCACCAATGATCAGGATCGCCAGCCAATCGGGCATTTCGGTATGACGTGTTACAAATCCTTCCAGAAAGCCGGCTGCAATAAAAAACGGCACCGTACTTATCAAAATTTTGAGTCCGTCCTTAAATCCACGAATAAATGATTGCAATCGTGAATAGGTCCCCGGAAACAATATTCCTTTTCCTAAAACGAGTCCGGCACAACCCGCGATAATAATAACCGAGATCTCAATCGTTCCATGTATCCAGATCGTCCGTGCCGATTCCCATAGCAATCCCTGGTCATAGAAAAAATACTGAAATGCACCCAGCATGATCGCATTGCGCATCATGATGAACAACGTTCCCAATCCCAATAAAAGTCCCCAAACGAAGGCATTTACCGAAACCCAAATGTTGTTGATCGTTATCCCCAGGAACATATTCATTTGCCCCATCTCCTTATACACGGCCATGGGATCTCCTTTATCAATATTTTCCAGTGTCATGTTCACATAGGCATCGCCTAATATGAGTCGCACAAAACCGCCATCTGTTGCAGAAGAATAGGCGCCAATAATAGAAAAAAGTGCAAATGTTAGAAATGCAATGAGCAGCTGCTTGTGATATTGAGAGAAAAAGAGTGGAAACTCCTGGGTGTAGAATGTTATGAACCTTCGGCGATTCTCGCGTTTCGTTTTATATATTTTCTGATGGGCCAACGCCGAGAGGCCGTTCAGGTAGCGCAAGGTGTTGCTATTTGGATAAAAAGTCTGGGCGTAACTAAGGTGATCTGTGATCTCAATATACAAGGCGCTTAACTCATCAGGATCGGTCTGAACATTATTCCGAAGAACGTTTTCAAATCTTAGCCATTTATCTTTATTTTGCTTCGCAAACGCCGCCTCGCGCATGAATTAGAAATGTTTGTTCCAAAGAAACAGATTTCATGGATAATTTTCAAATAGAAACCGCCCAAAATGTAAACATTGTACAGAATGTTGGCGGGGTGGGGGAACGCATCCTGGCATATCTCATCGACTTTCTTATCATGGGTATTTATGCGTTTCTAATGTTTATCCTGTTTGCCTTTATTGAATTGGATTCCGGAGCCGAGTGGGTAGCGGGTCTCACTATCGGTTTGCCTATTTTCCTGTATCACCTGTTGTGGGAAATGTTTTGGGACGGACGTAGTCCGGGAAAGGCGGCAATGAAACTTCGCGTGGTGAAAGTCGACGGATCCAAGCCGGCCTTTTCAAGCTACCTTATTCGATGGATGGTACGCCCGGTAGAGATACTCACCACTACCGGTGCCCTGGCTCTTGTGGCGGTTTTGCTTAATGGAAAAGGGCAGCGACTGGGAGATTTGGCCGCTAAAACAGCAGTAATTACCGAAAAGAAGACCATTTCCATACATCAGACCCTGCTTATGGATCTGCCGGACTCATACAAGCCAAAGTATCCCCAGGTGACTGTGTTTACGGACAATGAAATGCAAACGATCAAAAATTTGTTTCGCCAGGCACGGATCAACGGGAATCACAATGTGATCCTCAAACTGTCCGCACGTGTTTCCAAAGTGATGGAGGTGTCGTATGACGAGAAGCCCATTGAATTTTTGGATACCGTGGTCAAGGATTACAACTACTATACCCAGAGCATGTGAATCTCTTCGTTACCATAGATATACTCGGGACCGTTGCATTTGCTATTTCCGGGGTACTTGCCGCCATCCACAAACGATTGGATGTTTTCGGGATACTCATTATTGCGTTTGTTACGGCGGTTGGAGGAGGAACCCTTCGGGATATCCTTATCGATGCTCCTGTCACCTGGATGCGAAACATGACATTTGTGTATGTGATCGCCGGGACCACGGTACTGGCGGTTATTCTCAGAAAGAAGCTTAGCTACATTCGAAGATCGCTTTTCCTTTTTGATACGATCGGAATTGGACTTTATACCGTAGTGGGTGTAGAAAAAGGCATTGAGGCCGGTTTCCATCCCATTATCTGTGTGGCCCTGGGTACTATGTCCGCCTGTTTTGGAGGTGTGATCCGGGACATACTTTGCAACGAGATCCCTATTATCTTCCGAAAAGAGATCTATGCCACGGCCTGTATTTTAGGAGCTGTGGGTTACTTCCTTTTGCTGAAAACAACCTTATCGCAGGACATCATTGTAATTATCTCGGGGAGTGTGGTAATTCTGATACGACTTCTGGCGGTGTATTTCAAACTGTCCCTTCCCAGTATCTATTCGCGGGAAGAGCTTACGGAAGAATAGTGGCTTCGATGAATACATTTTGCAAGGGCCATTCGCCTTCATCGGCAGGTAAATTGGCAATCTTCTCAACCACGTTCATGCCTTTTGTAACCCTGGCAAAAATGGTATAATTGCCGTTGAGGTGCCCCGTATGCTTAGGCTCGCCCAAAAAGATAAAGAATTCGAAAGGCACTGATTTCTTTTCAGGATTTTCACGGTAGTCCTTAGCTCCCGAAATAGTGCCGTATACATGCTTTCTACCGTTCTCCAGTTCGGCGGGTACCAGGTATTTTTTACCCAATGCACGCCGTTTACGGTAGATTTCCGGATTGTCACTGTTCCCACCCTGGATGATAAAATTGGGAACCACCCTGTGGAAAAAGGTCCCGTTAAAATACCCCTGTTTCACCAGATAAACGAAATTGGCTCTGTGCAGCGGAGTGTCCTCATAAAGCTCGATATCAATCTCGCCATATTGGGTAGTTACTCTTACCCGGGTTTCGGGATTATCTTTGCCGTATTCCGTAAGAAATTCCACAACATTGTCATCAGTGATCCGCGGATACTCTTGCTTTGAGGTGTCGCTGGGATTCGTTTGTTCGGCACCTTTCGATGTCACCTTATCACTTTCCGTATTTGTGGTTGCCTCGGTTTTTGCATCGGACTCCTTTTTGCTATCTTCACAGGCCGAAATAAAGCACAGGCAAGTACAAAGGAAAATGGTCAATAAGGCTTTCATCAATGACATTTGAAGAATTTGAAAAACGGATTGTAAATGTAACAAAAATGGAACTTCCCGGCGAGCAGTTGCATTTGGCCATGGCGCCCATTCAGCGGATCCTTGAATTAAAGCGCAAGGCGCGTGAAATGCAAAATGCCCGTAAAGCGGGGGTCATGATGTTGTTTTATCCTGATAATGAAGGCGAAACGTACTTTGTGCTTATTTTGAGGAAATCGTATAAGGGAGTTCATTCCGGCCAGGTCGGCTTTCCGGGAGGTAAGCTAGAACCGGAAGACACCTCACTGCAGGTGGCAGCTATTCGGGAAACCGAGGAGGAAGTAGGCGTGCCGTCGGAGAAGATCAATGTACTCAGGGCACTTACGGAGCTCTACATTCCGCCAAGCAATTTCTTTGTTCAGCCGTATTTGGGCTATATGACCGAAACCCCTTCGTTTATTGCTCAGGAAGAGGAAGTAGAAGCGATCATCGAAGTACCCCTGTCTCATTTCATGGATGACGGTATTCACATTACCAAGACGCTTTCCACCTCGTACGCTCAAAGTATTGAGGTCCCGGCCTTTTTGCTGAACGGTCATGTTGTTTGGGGAGCTACGGCCATGATGCTCAACGAAGTACGGACAATGCTGGACGAAGTCCTATCATAGCAACCTATTTTAGTATCTTTGTAATTCGTTTGTCTTCGAAACGACCGAATAGACAAACCTAGCTACAAACCTAACCCAATGGGGCTGTTTAAGAGAAATCCTTTTGGACATATCCTCTTCTTGAAGCGGATATTGATCATTATTATGGGTACCCTAACCCACCGCAGGTTCAAAGGCTTCAATGCGCTTCAAATTGAAGGAAGCGAGATCATTAAGAACCTGCCCAATAACAATGTCCTTTTTGTTTCCAATCATCAAACCTATTTCGCAGATGTTGTGGCGATGTTCCATGTATTCAATGCCAGCCTGAACGGACGTGTTGACAGCATTAAGAACATCGGGTATTTATGGAAGCCGAAACTCAACGTGTACTTCGTGGCTGCCCGTGAAACCATGCGCTCCGGATTGCTGCCGAAAATACTGGCCTATGCCGGATCGGTAAGTATTGAGCGTACCTGGCGCGATAAGGGTAAGGACATCAACCGCCAGGTGAAGATGAGCGACGTGAGTAATATTTCAAAGGCCCTTAATGACGGTTGGGTAATTACGTTTCCCCAGGGAACCACAAAACCCTGGAAACCCATTCGCAGGGGGACGGCCCATATCATCAAGCAAAACAAACCTATCGTTGTCCCAATAGTGATCGACGGTTTCAGACGATCTTTTGACAAGAAAGGAATTCGGATCAAGAAACGGGGTATACTTCAGTCCATGGAGATTAAGGCACCGCTGGAGATTGACTACGAGAATGAAAGCATTGAAGAAATCGTGAAGAAGCTTGAGTTCGCTATTGAACAACATCCATCCTTCCTAAAGGTAATTCCGGAGGAAGAAATACTGAAAGAAGAAGAGCTCAATAAGCGACGTCAGTGGAAGTATAAAGAAGAGAGTAATTGATGTGATTATTTATTTGGAAAATGGAACAGAGAGAAGAGAGAAGAGAAAAGAGAGAATAGAAAATAGAGAATAGAGTAGAGTCACTCGTGCCAAATCAAATGCTTCATGCTTCGCGCCTGCCCGCCGCAGGTAGTCCTCACAACTCATTCCTTCATCAACGAATAAACCAAATTACCCTTTAAGTATCCATCACCTTAAGTTCCTTGTAATTCCGTTTCAGTCTGCCCAGTAGAATTCCGTATACCAGCCAGTAGAAGAGTCCCAGGATTCCCACGAAGACAATTCCTACAATTACCTGGATTACGATAAATATGGTCGCAAAATTCTCGGCGTTAATGCCTCTTGCACTCGGAGAGCCCATGATCTCGTACAATTGTTCGCTATTGGCGTAGTAAATGAAGTTCAGGACCACACTGGAAAGAATGAACATACCAATGTTATAGAAGACGAAATACCGTACGGTTTTTCTGGTTTTCAGTATGCTTCTCATCAGGTTCTTCGTATTGTCGGTCACCTTGATGGATACGTAATTTCGATAGAAGAGATAGATAAATACTCCGAAGATTAGGAAGTGCAGTATATTGGTGACGACCATAAAATCGTCGATGCCCATACCAGCGGTGATCTCTTTGTAAGAATCGGGGAGGATGAATATCATTCCTATCCAGAACAATAATTCACAAATGCTAATGATGAAGATCCACTTTACGATAGAAGATGACTTCTTCAGCAGCATCTTGTAGATCTCATCGTACGACAATCTCGGGAACTCCTGTTCCGCCGCTTGCCATTTTTCTTTTAATGCATCCAGTTGATCCATAGTGGGTTACGGATTTAATGTATTTCTCAATCGTTCTTTAATTCGGTTCATTTTAACCCGGGCGTTCACTTCTGTGATACCCAGGGTTTCTGATATTTCCCGGTAACTTTTGTCCTCCAGGTACAGAAAAACCAACGCCTTGTCAATGTCATTCAGCCCTTTCACAGCGCTGTACATCATTTTGAGTTGTTGTTCGACCGTGTCGTCATATTCCTCCGCGGTCATTTTAAAACTCACTCCTTCAAAGTCCTGGGTTTGTACCCTTCGCTTCGATTTCCGGTAGAGAGTTATGGCCGTGTTCAAAGCCACCCGGTACATCCAGGTACTAAACTTAGAGTCCCCCCGAAACTTAGGATATGCGCGCCATAGCTGGATGGTTATTTCCTGAAAGAGATCATTGTGCGAATCGCTGTCTTGCGTGTAAAGACGGCAAATCTTATGTACAATGTTTTGGTTCTCCTCCAGCTGGCTAACAAAACTATGTTCGAGCTCTTTAGTCAATGGCTTGTAGTTGGTTACAACATTAGTACGCAGGTACTCTTAATTGTTACAAAGCTGCTAAAATTTGCTGACATTTCCACGGCAAACTGACCTGTAAATCGTACCTTTGTGATACAAAGATAGTCTATGAATATACCCGAGTCCAACAACCCCCGAATTGTGGTTATTGGGGGCGGTTTCGGCGGCATCAATCTCATCAAGCAAGTCGCCAGGGAAAAGGTTCAGATCGTACTAATCGATCGGCATAATTATCATACATTTCAGCCTCTTTTATACCAGGTTTCTACAGCCGGATTAGAGCCCGATTCCATCGCATATCCGTTGCGGAAGATATTTCGCAGTAACACCAATTTCCATTTCCGTCTGGCCGAGGTGGAGCGGGTTGATGCCGAAAAGCGCACCGTGTATACGTCTATTGGGTCTCTAACGTACGATTACCTGGTGATCGCTACAGGTTCCCGAACCAATTTCTTCGGAAATACAAATATCGAGTCCAACAGCATGCCTATGAAAACAGTGCCGCATGCCTTGGATATAAGGAGTCTGATTCTACAGAATATAGAGAAGGCCGATATTTCCGAGGAACCTGAAGCCCGAAAAATGTATCTCAATTTTGTAATTGCGGGTGCCGGGCCTACCGGAGTAGAGCTTGCAGGTGCTTTGGCCGAATTCCGAAAAGGGATTCTGAAAAATGACTACCCCAATCTCGATGCCTCCGAAATGGAGGTGCATCTTATCGAGGGATCAGACAGGGCCCTGGCCGCTATGAGTCCTACAGCTTCTAAAAAAGCGCAGCGCTCTCTTGAGAAACTGGGAGTGCATATTCACCTGAACACTTTTGTGAACGATTTTGATGGTACTACAGTGACAACAAGCACAGGAACGTCCTACAGGACCAAAACCTTCATTTGGGCGGCAGGCGTTACCGGGGCTCCGGTTTCCGGTATTGATGGCGAAATGCTAATTCCTCGGGCTAACAGGTATGAAGTGGATGTTTATAGTAAGATCAAAGGGATGGATCGCGAATATGCCATTGGGGATATTGCCTTGATGCGCAATGAGAGATATCCCAACGGCCATCCCATGGTAGCGCAACCGGCCATTCAGCAAGGAAAGACCCTGGGGAAGAATTTTAAGCGTCAGTTTCGAGGTAAAGAACCCATTCCCTTTAAATACTTCGATAAGGGCTCTCTGGCCACTATAGGGCGTAACAAAGCAGTGGCCGATATATGGGGCGCACATTTCTGGGGCCCCTTCGCCTGGTTCATCTGGATGTTTGTACACCTATGGTTCTTGATAGGGTTTAGGAACCGCGTGGTCACCTTCTTTAACTGGACGTATAATTACATCAATTACGATCGGGCAGCACGACTTATCATCAGGCCATTCAAACCCGGGAAAATTAAGTAGAGATCGATTTCTACTGCTGAATTTTCACGGGAATTGACCCTCCGGCACTTACCCAACTGCCTCCAATTTCGTCTACGTTAACGTCAAGCTCGTCGGAGGTATTAATGCTGTTGATATTCACTTTCATCTCATCGTAGGTATCAATACTTCTCACATTTACGTTGAGTTCGTCATACGTATTAATGTCTACAATCCGCACGTCGATGGTCTCGGTAGCATTTGGTGTCAGGGAGCTATCAATTTTAAGTTCGGGCTCTGCCGCGTAGGCGGATGGAATTAAATCGGCGTCCTTAACAACGTTGATCGTGAGACAAATAGCTATGATGGTTAGAATGGTCTTTGTGTAGAGATCGGTTTTCATATCTATATGGTTTATTCGTTTATTCGCCTGCCTGCCGTCAGGCAGGTTTGTTTGTTGATTTGATTACTTGTTGTAGGTTTCAAGTTGCAGGTTATTGGGTTGTTGAGTTATTTGCTTGAAACTTAAAACTCAAAATTCAACACTTAACACTTCAAGCATCAAACATCATTCCTAAACGTAACCAGAGCTATTTCTTCTGATTTTCCTTTGAGTTGTTGATTACCCAGATCGTATCTGGAAATTCCTTTGGGTAGGATATAGGCAATGTCTGCGAAGGCGGCCGAAGCGAGGATATCTACACCCTGAGCATTACATTGTGCCTGGATACGGGCCGTGGTGTTAAGCACATCTCCGGAGAAAGCGATTTCACGCTTAATCTGACCCAGTTCACCAACCGTAACAGAGCCGTAGTGATAGCCCACTTTAAAGTCGGGCACCAGACCGTATTTCTTCTGGTATTTCTCGTTCCGCGCTGCAATAGCATCTTTCATCATATAGAAGCAATGAAGCGCATTCCCGTTTTTAAGGCCCGATTTCATCTTCCAGGAAACCACTACTTCGTCCCCCACATACTGATAGACTTCCCCTCGCGTCCGGACGATGGCTGGAGCGATGTCCTTGAAAAAGTCCTTCAGCAACAGAAAATATTTGCGTTCTCCCAATTTTTCGGCAATACCCGTAGCATTGCGAATATCGGCGAACATAAAAATGCGGCGCTCATTTTTAGGCAGGAAGTACTTCCCCATGAGATAGTCGGGGAAGACCCCGGGTCCGTATTTATCGTTCACCATCAGAACGATGAGCGTTATGATCACTATGAACAACCAGATGAAGAAGTTTTTTACAAACATCCAGGTTCCGAAGAAAAAGAACATCTCCTCGACAACTTCGTGATGGAATAAGGGCAGGTCGAGTTCCTGACTGCTTTTGTATAATGCTCCCGTAGCACTGATAAGCACGGCGGCTACTGTATACACAACCACGATAAGCAGGAGGGCTTTCCAGAAGGCATACCTCCGAAGCCAGTATTCCATGAGATTTACGGTGATAATACCCCCCAGGATTCCTGCGGAGACTGCTACAATTAAATTGGCGATGAAGGCCGTTTTAAAATCATAATCCGAACCGAATACATTTTCACTGGACAGGGTTATGAATTCATAAAAAAAGATAAGATTAGATATAAGTACCCAGGCAATAAGAATCCAAATGGCACGACGGACATAGAACCAAAAGCGACGGTTGCTGTACCTTTTTCGTTTTAACGATGAAGTAGCGTCGGAAGTGTTAGAACTCATGGATTGCTGCCGCATATAGTACCAAATATACTAATCTACGATAACACCTCGCTGACGGTTGTAATTTATGTCAGGACAATGCGACCTAATGCATCAAATGAGCCTGACTCAGTATGAAGAAAGGGTTATTAAACAATAGAAATAAGAGGTAATCAACAATAAACAGAATGAGCTTAACACAAATACTTGCCGCAAGAAAGGCGAATAATGCAACAAAGATCCCAGCCGATAAGTGGGACATCATGGAACGCAGTACGAACGACCTGAAAGCCCAAACACTTAGTGCAAATGCACTGAAAACAGGGGATAAACTGCCTAAATTTAACCTGCCCAATGTGAGTAACGAGCTTGTCTCTTCCCAAGATCTGGCAAAGGACTTTTTGGTGGTGTCCTTTTATAGAGGGGGTTGGTGCCCGTATTGCAATATGGAGCTTCGAGCTTTACAGGGTATTATCCCTCAATTGCAGGAACTGAATGCAGAACTGGTCGCCATTTCACCGGAGACTCCGGACAATACCCTGACCACACAGGAAAAGAATGAACTGAAGTTCACCGTACTGAGTGATCTCAACAACACTTACGCGAAATCATTGGGACTGGTATTCCAAATGCCGGAAGACCTTCGTGAAGTCTATCACTCATTTAATCTGAATGTAGACGAGCACAACGGCAATAAAGACTACGAACTACCGATGCCGGCTACCTATATCGTGGACCGTGACCTGAATATTGTTCACAGCTTTGTACCGGAAGACTATACCGAGCGATTGGATCCGGAAACTATCCTGCAAGTGCTAAAACGCCGGAAAGCCCAGGTATAACAGGTTTTCATAAACATAACCCTTTGGTAAATTGAAATAAATATTGGATAACTCTGCATAAAATTATTCAGGTAGCTGTAACGATTGGACAAATTGTAGGTCTTTAGTGTACATCAATCAATCAACTACAACTACATGAAAACTATCGCAGGGTTAATCGCCTCGTTCCTGTTTATTACTACTCTCACTGCACAGGACAAGAAGATTTTACAGATCTCACGCGCCGAAACCGCCCCGAAAATCGATGGAATATTCGATGAGGAGGTATGGCTTAATGCACAGGAAGCCGGTGGCTTTGTGCAGTTTAGACCCGATATGGGAGCTTCGGAAACCGAAGATAACAAGACCATAGTTAAAATGGCCTACGACGATCAGGCGATCTACGTAGCTGCCTACATGTATGACGACCCTGAGCTTATTGCCAAGCAGTTGGCGAGTAGGGATAACTTCGGGCAATCCGATTTCTTCGGGTTTGTTGTGAATCCCAATAATGACGCACAGAACGATACCGAGTTCTTTGTATTTGCTTCCGGTACGCAGGCTGATGCAATTGCCAATCCGAATATTGGAGAGGACTTCGGATGGAATGCCGTGTGGGACAGTGCCGTTCAGATAAACGAGGATGGCTGGACGGTTGAGATGAAGATTCCATACCGCTGTTTGCGTTTCGATAACAAAAGTCTTGAGACCTGGGGACTGCAGTTCCACAGACGATTCAGAAGGAATGAAGCCCAATACGCATGGAATCCTATTGATGTTTCCAAAGGGAATATCGGATTGTACCACGGAGAATTAAAGGGGTTAGACAATCTGGAACCTCCGGTACGACTGGCCTTCTATCCGTTTGTTTCCACTGTTCAGACCAGTTTTGATGGTACCAACGAGGGCAATTACAATGCCGGAATGGACCTGAAATATGGAATTACCGAAAACTTTACGCTAGATGCAACACTTATACCGGACTTTAGTCAGGCACGATTTGACAATGTAGTGCTTAACCTGGGGCCTTTTGAGCAGACCTTCTCCGAACAGCGCCAATTCTTTAAGGAAGGGGTAGACCTTTTCAATAAAGGAAACCTGTTCTTTTCAAGGCGGGTTGGTAGTGCCCCTACAGGAAGCGCCAACCTGGGTGAGAATGAAGAACTCATCGATTCTCCCAATACGGTAAAAGTGTTGAATGCCGTTAAAGTTTCCGGGCGTACCAAGAAAGGACTGGGGTTAGGGATTTTCAATTCTATTACTGAAAGTACCAAAGCGACCATTCGAAATACTGAGACCGGAGAGATACGGAAGGAGGAGATCGAGCCTTTTACCAACTATAATATCATGGTTGTGGATCAGCAATTCAATGGCAACTCAACCATTGGGCTAATCAATACCAATGTATTTAGAACCGGGTCTTTCAGGGATGCCAATGTCACCGGACTTATTTCCAATATCTCCAACAAACGGAATACCTATAACATTCGTGCCGATCTAAAGATGAGTAACGTGAATCTCGAAACGGGTACCGAGACCGGATACAGTTCCTTTTTCTTCATCAGAAAAGCACACGGAAAGTTCCGATACAGCTTCGATCACAGCTTCGCCGATACCAAATACGATATTAATGATCTTGGACTGCAGTTCAGAAACAACTTCAACAATTTTGGGGTAGATGCCAGTTACCGAATTTTTGAGCCCACGGAAAAGTGGAATCGGTACGCCATAGGTACGTATATTAATTATCGCAGACTGGCCGATCCAAGTACTTTTACCGGCTTCGGCTTTGGTTTCTGGGCCAATGGAACCACGAAGAAACTCCTTAGTATGGGAGCCAACCTGAACCTGAATCCAGGGGAACAATTCGATTATTTTGAACCAAGAAGGGAAGGTTTCTTCTTTATTACCAAAAACAGAGTGAATGTAAACGGATGGTTCAATACCAACAGAAATAAGCGCCTCTCGGTGAACGGTTGGACCGGTATAGAAACCTTTGTGGACGAAGAAAGAGATTATGTGAACTACTGGATGGGCTTCGCTCCGCGGTTTTTGGTGAACGACAAATTCTCACTGTCCTATATGTTGGCAGGGGATATCTATTTGGGCGACCGCGGGTATACGCAGCAGGTAGATGATGATATTATTTTTGGAGACCGGGACCGTGTGGAGATCGAGCAGACTTTCAATACTAGTTTCAACTTTAACGCCTTCAATACCCTTTCGTTAACACTAAGGCACTTTTGGGCAACGGTAGACTACGATCAACGACTTTTCTCCTTACTGGAAGACGGAACCGTAACCAATTCGACCGGATTTACCACGGATAATGTTCCGAACAATCCGAACATCAATTTCAGTACCTGGAATTTTGATTTGAGCTACTCCTGGCAGTTGGCACCCGGTAGTTTCTTAACGGCCCTGTATCGAAACCAGTTGTTCAATCAAAGTAATGATTCACAAACAGCGTATTTTGACAGCCTTGGCAATCTGTTTGATCAACCTATTCAACATACGTTCTCTGTGAAGATCCAGTATTTCCTGGACTATAACAGCGTGCCGGCTCTGTTTAAGAAAAAGAACAGAGGTACGGCGACTGCCGTTGGTATGACAAACTAATTAATGTGTGTATAGGACGTTGTAAGATGAAGTAGCTACAGGCGAGCGTCCTATTTGTTGGGCTCCGTCTTCCTCGATATTATTGCCGGAATAGTACAACCTTGAGGAAGGCGGGCTTCTTTGCAGAATAGCATTTTGTTATCTATCTTCAGCACTGGTCCGTGAGGCCATTGTTGTCATGAACTCAGCTGATCTATCATTTTACAACTCCCGGAAATACAAGCTTGCGCTTAGTATCACTATCTCTGTATTCTTCTACCTGTTTATTATTTTCTTTCTTCCTTTTGGGGTAGATAATTACAACCCCGATCATGAATACACCTTCGACTTTTTCCTCGAGATTTTCTTTTTCTTTGTTCCGCTTAGTTTGGTGCTGTTGTTCAATGAGTTTTTGTTTCGCCCATTAGTTGTCAAAAAAGCGACTCTTCGGAATATCATTTTCTGGAGTATTTGGACCCTTGTCCTGGCAGGTACAGTTATCTTTTTTACCTACAACTACCTGGGGAACTGGCATGATTTTCTGCTTAGAAGTTATTTTGAGTTCCTTGTGAATTGCTCGGCGGTTCTTATCTTCCCAATGGTTGGTACATTTTTCTACTTTCGGTATCGCGGGTTGCAATATCAGATGGATCACATACTTACCAGTAAGGAAGAATCTATTGACAAGGACCGGTTGCTTGAATTTACCGGAGTAGGGAGTAAGGACCGTATAACACTTTCCGTTTCGGGTTTTCTGTATGGGAAAGCTCAGGACAACTACGTTGAACTGATCTACCTGGAGCAGGATCGGCCGAGAAAATTTTTAATGCGCACCACGTTAAGCAGTCTCATAGACTCTGTAGGTCATTCGGCAATTGTGCGATGCCACAGATCCTATATGGTTAACCTGGTCCATGTAACAGCTATTAAGGGCGGGAATCAGGATATGACATTGCATCTTGCGTCTTTGGATATAGCCATACCTGTGTCAAAATCGTTCAGAACATCCGTACTGGAAAACCTCCGCGTACTAAAGAACTTCGGCTAGTTCAACTTTTCACCCCAAATAGATAAAATTCACCACAATCCCTGGTTTTACTGAAACCGATAGGGCTTCTCATTCTTCTTATGGTTTGAACAAACGAAATTTTCAAACCAAAAATCAAATGAAATGAAAACAAAGAATCAATTCGCAAATGGATATGCAAGACTATTGTTTGTCCTCGCTATCTTATTTGCTACAGCCGGTAACGCACAAACCAAAGACACAGGCGAAATACTACAAAGCTTTGTGGAAAGTTATCAAACCGATCATATGGCACATACCATCACTTTCGGAATCCGGGTAGGGGATGATTGGTGGTATGTATCATCGGTGCGCAAGCAGTCCGAATACGCAGCAGGAAAAAAGAAGCAGTACACGCTGCACGATTACGGGCCACATGACGTAAAACTTTTCAAAGGCCAACCTACCAGTCCGACCTGGTATTTTCACTTTGCCGGAAAAGAAGTGTTGGATAACATCTATACCGGGAAATGGACGGCGGCCACGGCTTCTGCCAAATCCACCGGAGCGGATATAGTAGGGCTCAATATCAGAGACATGGAAGGCTTTAGAAGTAGTACAGGGGAAGAGGCTATAGCGTATGAGGTCATGGAGCACTTCTGGAAACGGGCTGCTGTTGAGATTACTTATTTCACCCGGGATATGTCGTTACCCACGCACGGGGTGGATCACGTGGGTTTATACACCATGAAAGACAAGCGAATAGGGTGGTTCAGCATAGGCCCTGAACAGGCCGCCAATGCTGAACGCGGACTCGACAAAGGGCAGGTGCCTAACCTGTTTATTGTCACCAAAGGAAAGGGACGTGCCGAACTGGGAGATGAGATCGTAGAGCTCAAACCGGGTATGAGTGTCTTCGTAGGACCATATGTGAAGCACGTGATCTACAATCCGTATGACGAGCCTATGGAAGGCATAGTTATCCTGTTTGGAGACAATAGTGACTATGTCTTCGGAAAGTCCTATATGGATTTCCTGGAAGAGCAGCACGAGTTTTACGGCAAGTACAATATGGGATTGCCGGAGAAAGGACAATAGACCTTCGGTTATTTCCCACTTTTGATTAGTTTGATGGGAAGGCTCCGTCTGCTATTGCTGAATTTCGGTGAATAGAGGGATGGGGCTTTTTTTGGTGGTAAGGTGTGAGGGATGAGGTGTGAGTTTTGAATGTTAAATTCTTAGAGAACCATGAACATAGAGAATAGAAAAGAGAGAAGAGACTTGTGCTTGAAACCTGTAACCTGCAACCTGTAACTAAATCAAAGCTGGCAGTAAACAATTGCAGTATCCGGTATAAATCAAGAATAGCCCATTATTGAATTTGAACTTTCTAACCACGAACAACAAACAACAAACCACAAACCTAGAACATAGAGAATAGAAAAGAGATGAGAGACTTAAACTTGTAACCTGCAACCTGCAACCTGCAACCTGTAACCAGTATCAGTTATCAGTAGGACAATATTAAATTCAATTCCCCAAACTTCTAAAGACCAAAGACTAACAACCAACAACCAACCTCAAACCTCTCTCCTCGATTAATGAATAGAATAAAATGGTAACTTTATAACGAACCAGTTTCAAAGCGATTAAAGAGGAAATTAATGGTATTTATATCACATAGCAGAGATGATGAGGAAATCGTCAAGGAGGTGATTGACGTGTTGGAAGAGCATAAAATTGAAGTATGGCATGATCAAAAAATAAAAAGTGGAAATTCCTGGAAGCAGTCCATTTTTTCAGCCATAACGAAGTGCAAGGCTATCGTCATATTTCTTTCAAAAAGTTATATAAATAGTCCTATGTGTCGTATGGAAGCCTTTCTCGCCCAGTGTTATGGCATCCGAACAATCCCTGTAATGATCAAAGAATCCTGTCGGGAAGACCTTGTAGTTCATAGCGAACTCTCAATACTGCGGAATTTGAGTATTCTCGACCTTATCGATTACGACATGTTTGGTCTCAAGTTCTCCAGAGAGGAACAATTGGAAAAGCTTATCAGTACGGCAAGGGGAGATCATTCCGAGCGGTTCAGACATTGCGATCTTTTCATTTCTTTCCGCAAGTGTGATGCCGAATATGCCACGCAGTTGGCGAGGGATCTGTATTCTCAAAAGAAGATCAAGACCTGGATTGCCACCCTGGCCTACACCATTGGTGAAAACCGGCATAAACGACAGTGGGAGGCCTTAATGCATGCGAAAGGACTTGTCGTTGTTTTGAACCAAGATGTCGCCGAAAGTGAACACATGCGAAAGGAAATATTGGTGGCCATTTCACGGGGAATTCCAATTTATCCCGTGCTACCTGAAATACCTGAAATTGAATCCACCGATTATTTAAGAAAGCTCAACGATTCCCTTGACGATACCAAAAGCTTTGAGATGCGGGAATTAAACGAGATACAATGGTTCTCTCCCAATAAACCCGATTACGAAACCATGTTGGATGAGATCGCATTGAGCTATGAGGAGAATAAAAAATAGAGGAGTACTGAAAATCGACATGCTGTAAAAGAAATGCACGTTGCTATGAACAAACGAATCTTTTTGCTTTTTTGTGGAATCCTGTATTGCTTAACCGGAATGGGGCAGGAGTTAGTCAAAGCACCCCTACTGGAAAACGTGAAAATTGCATTTGTATCCTACAAGACAGGTAGTGCAGAAGTATACCTTATGAATTCCGATGGCAGTGACGTTGAGCAAATCACCAATTCACCCGAAAACAACAGCTTCCCCTATCAAATAGACGCCCGCACCCTGGGATTCATCCGCAGGGATTCATTGCGCAATATGACCGATTACCAAATTGATATTTACACCAAAGAGGAGGAACCCCTTGCCAGGGAGCCCTCGCGGCCGGATGCCGAGTGGGAAGAAACATCACCCGATGGTCGGTATATTGCTTTCGTACGATCTACCGATTATAGCGACCGGGAGTTGTTCATTTATAACACAGAACTACAACAAGAGATCAGGATTACGAACAATAGCGACGAAGGGTTCGCGGCCCTTTCATTTGGATACAGTTGGTCGGCCAATGGCAAGAAACTGCTCTTTATGAGCGGGGTGGATTGGTACAATCAGGTAATGCAGGTATACGATGTGGAAACTGAAAAGATACGCACGGTTACTGCCAGGGGGTATATGAATTCGGGTGTAAAGTGGCTTAAGGACAATGAGAATGTCATCGCCAATCTCAAGATACGGGACGAGACCCTGTATGAACTGTACAATGTAAACACGACTACCGGAGAAGTGACTCAGCTAACAACGGACATAAATCTGCATCCCAATGTATCTCCAGATGGGGAATGGGTGGTATTCGAATCTCAAAGACACAATAATGATGGGGAGGTCTATGTAATGCGGAAAGATGGCTCAGATCAAATTCGGTTGACGAACAATAATGATTACAACGGTCGCGCCACCTGGTTTGAATTGGAGAAGAACTAGCATGTCGAGATGACTAAACTTTGTCTGTTTTAACACCAAATATTAATAAACAACCAGGAAATTAGAACAGAGAAAATAGAGAAGAGAGAAGAGAGAAGAGAGAAGAGAGAATAGAGACCAGAGAATAGGGAATGGAGTAAAAACTTGTAACCTGCAACCTGAAACCTGTAACTAAATCATAGCTGGCAGTAAACAGTTGCAGTTTCCAGTATAAATCAAGAACCGCCCATTATTAAATTTGAACTTTCTAACCACAAACCATGAACAAAGAGAATAGAAAAGAGAGAAGAGACTTAAACTTGTAACCTGAAACCTGAAACCAGTATCAGTTATCAGTAGGACAATATTAGACTCAAATTTCCAAACTTCTATAGACTATACACTAAAGACTAAAGACTAAAGACCAAAGACCAACAACCAACCTTTTCCAAAATATGTACGAAGAAAACCTAAAAGTATACGACGCCCTGGTAGCCAAATGCCCACGCTTTGAACGGAAAGGCAAGACCATGCCCTATACCTCGGCTAACGGCCACATGTTTTCCCTGTATAATAAAGCCGGGGAGATAGGTATACGATTTTCCAAAGAGGTACAGCAAAAGTATATGGAAGAATACAACACCACGCATTACACCTCTTACAATGCTACGATGCGGGGTTATATTCTAATAACGGAAGAAATGCTGAAAGACTCTGATAATATAGTACGGCTGCTCAACGAGAGCTATGATTATGTGATGAGTTTGGATCCCAAATAGAACAATCCCTTTGAAGCTCATAAATGAATAGCAAAATTGACAAATACCTCGAAGAAGGATGCGGACGCTGTCCTTATGGAGGTACGCCCGATTGTAAAGTGTTGTCCTGGACCGAAGAACTGGAGTACGCCAGGAGGATCGCTCTTGATTGCGGATTGACCGAAGAGCTAAAATGGGGTGTGCCATGTTACACCTATCGGAATGGTAATGTCGTGATCATAAGTGCTTTTAAGGAGTACGCCGCCATAAGCTTTTTTAAAGGCGTTTTGCTTAAAGATGACGAGAACCTATTGCAAAAACCAGGAAAGCATTCCCAGTCAGCACGCCTACTGAAGTTTACCAGTATTGAAGAAATAGCGGCAGTGGAAGCTCAGCTCAAGGCCTGCATTTTTGAAGCTATGGAAGTGGAAAAGGCCGGGCTAAAGGTAACATTCAAGAAAAACCCCGAACCTATCCCGGAAGAGTTGGAGAACCGGTTCGAGCAGGACCCCATTCTTAAAAATGCCTTTGAATCTTTGACCCCGGGCAGGCAACGAGGGTATATCCTCTACTTTTCGGCCCCCAAACAATCTAAAACACGAGAATCCAGGATTACGAATAGCATTGGAAAGATACTGAACGGTGAGGGTTTGCATGACAAGTACCAGCGAGGTAAGAAAAAGAGGTAGGAGGTTTTTAGGTGTGTGGTATGAGGTATGAGGTGAAGAAAAAAGAAAACAGAAAAGAGAAAATAGAGCAAAGAATAAAGAATAGAAATAGATAATGGCGAATAATAGACTTTTGGTGGATGAACGGCAGAGGGACCTTGGCAATTTTATGGTGGGGCGGCTGCTGCCTTTTCGAAAGAAACGACAGGTAGGCCCTTTCACCTTTATTGATCATATGGGTCCAGCGACATTAGGAAAGGGGAAGTACATTGATGTGGATCAGCATCCACATATTGGTTTAAGTACGCTTACCTACTTGTTTGAAGGTGAAGTAGAACATCGCGACAGTATGGGCAGTATGCAGGTGATACGTCCGGGCGACATAGGTTTTATGACAGCCGGAAAAGGTTGTACTCACACTGAGCGCACGCCTCAGGATAGACGAGGTGATGATGCTTTTGTTATGCATGGTTACCAGATCTGGGTAGCCTTACCTCATGATCAGGAAGAAATAGATCCGCATTTTGACTATTACCCGGCCAACGAAGTTCCCACCTGGTCCGAAGGCACTGTTTCGTTGCGATTGGTTGCGGGTAACGCTTTTGGGCGTTCGGCGCCATTACAGGGGTATTCTCCATTGTTTATGGTAGATATTGTTGCTGAAGAAGAAACTACCTTGAAACTAGCAGGCCAACTGGAAGGTGAGGTAGCCTTTGTGATCGTAACTGGCTCCATCATGGATAATACCGAAAAGGTGGAAGCTGGTCAGATGCTCATAAGCAAGACCAACGAGCAATGCGAGATCTGTATGGAGGCAGGCACGCGACTACTACTTTTTGGAGGTGAACCTTTGGAAAAGGAACCTTTATTGCTCTGGAATTTCGTATCCCATAGCAAAGAACGACTACAGCAGGCCAAACAGGACTGGCAGGACCGGAAATTCCCTAAAGTGCCGGGGGATGGGACGTATATTCCTATTCCCGAGATGTAGCTCTTTTTTACTATATTTAAAATGACTCCCCATAGTTAGTTGACCTAACCATATCGTATTATTATTAGATCATACTGTCGAATTGGCCAGTAGTTTTTTATGGCAGTTGATCTAGACTGTGGTTATTACATGATCTGTTATACCAAGGTTGCCAACGGACTGAGCAGACTAATATTGAAGTTATCCAATAATAATGAGGTTAAGAAAAATTCTAATTCAGAACTATAAGAGTATTAAAGAAATTGAGTTCGCGTTTGACGTATACGGTAGCGGTTCCAAAAGAAGTTATACGACCTTTGTTCTAGGGGTCAATGAAAGCGGTAAGACAAATTTTTTAGATGCCGTTGCAACCCTTGGAATTGGTTTCAGTGATGAGTACGAGAATACTTGCTTTAAAGATGCCCAAGAAAATCTAGAAGATGTTCTAATTGATGCGACGTTTGAAATTACAGATCAAAGGGCTTTTCAAAACTTGTTAAACGAGTTAGATTTTCTCCCTAAATCTCTGAGTTCTCGATTAAAACTTTTATCATTTGATAAAGAACTTATACTAAACCATAAAGGCGAAACTAGTGAGGCCTATAGCGTGCTCATAAACGATGTCAAAACCAATAAATATCAAGTCGATTCTTTGGGCAATATTTTGGAACTTGGCAAGAAGTTAGAAGAGGGCTATAAACGTCTTGATATAGCTAGGCTTCGAAATATAGTCTTTTACAACATTGTAAATTACTTGGACTCTTTCGTCCCTATAATCACATTTTGGAAACCAGACGGGAAGCATTTACTAACCGAACAGATATCACTAAGTACATACAGTCAAAACCCTGAAATGTCCATCCCTTTGAACAACATCTTTTTGATTTATGGGAAACGCAATAACGAAGAGATGGTTAGCACAATTAAAAAAGCCTTGAATTCACCTGAGAAAAAAGCCGAGCTACAGGATAGATTAAGCGATAGGATAACAACCCATGTTAACAGGATTTGGAAAGAGCATCGAGTCAATTTCAAGTTTATGATCGATGATGACATATTAAATATTGTTGTTGAAGACAAGCAAAAAAAACATCGTTACTTCAATGTAAAGCAACGTAGTGCTGGATTTAAACAATTTGTGTCACTAATATTAAGTCTTTCCGCAAGGAATATGGGGAATGTATTAACGAACAATGTGATCTTGATTGATGAACCAGAAACGCATCTTCACCCAAGTGGTATAAGATATATGAGGAATGAGCTTTTGAAAATTGGCAAACAGAATCAAGTACTTATATCGACTCACAGCAACTTCATGATAGATACTACCTCCATGGAACGACACTGGATTATGGAACGAAATACTGAGAGTAAGATATATCAGGTAGATGGTAATAAATCACTTCATGATGAAGAGGTTGTTTCTAGGGCATTTGGAGTGGAGATTATGAAAGAACTGCTACCCAAAAACATACTAATTGTAGAAGGTAAATGCGACAAAATTGTAATTGAATTAGTTTTATTTCATTTTGGAGAACGAATTAGTTATAGTGTCAAAAATGCTGGTGGTTGTTCTAAGGTATATTCAGTCTCATCGATTTTAGCCGCTGAGGATTTTTCACCTTTCGTATTCTTGGATTCTGATGATGAAGGACTAAAGGCGAAAAAGGATATTTTAAAAAACTTGAAAGATCACTACAATCGTGAAACCGTAAAAACAATAAGTGATTTGGGATATAAGAAAACATCCAAAGCGACAATCGAAGATTTATATCCTAGAGATATGATCAAACAGTATGTTCTTAATAATCATTCTATAGATATTGACGATCGCGATGATAGGCCAGTTATGGAGGCCATAAGGATTCTTGACGATACGTTCAGAAATAAAGAAAAACAAACAAAACTAAAGACAGAATTGTCGTTGGAGTTTAAAAGACACTATGATGATAAGATTCTATTAGAGGAGAACGCTCCTGAATTGGTCAAGGTTGCAAATAAAATCATCGAATTGCTAGACAAATAAGTATTGATTGTGCTACATTAAAGTAAAGTCCTACAGAATGCTACAATTAGAAATATTTAGATTTCCAGTTGGTACCTAACTCCCATCAGATGCCTCTACAAATTATTCCTTTCCAATGACTAATTTCCATATCCTTAACAAATGGGCATGAGATTTCTCTCCGCCTCCGGCAGATCGAAATGACGATTCAACGAATCACCGAATCAACGATTCACCGATTCACCGATTCACCGAATCAACAAATCCACAAATAAACAAACCTCACTTTTCACTATCTTTACCCAACTCCCCTTACATGGAAGGCATTGGGTCCACCTGTAAGGTTTTTTTATTCCCATGGCATAACGCCTCTCCCTGGTTATATCTATTGAATGCAGCATTGACTCCCCGTCAACCGAATAGTTATACCAAAGTTCAACTAAAGAAAAACGATTATGAAAACATCAGGTTCAAAGGGAAAAGGACAATCAAAAAGCCATCATGCCATACTAATTCCAATCGAGAAACTGGTTCCACACGAATCCAGTGCTTGTGAGACCAGGGTAAAAGTAGTCCCAAGCCACAGGGATAATCCCATCGTTGTTAAACCACTGGATAACGGTCAGTTTTATATTATTGACGGAACAAATCGGGCCTACAATGCCTTGAAAAATGACGAAAAAGAGGTAAGCTGCGTTATTGCAACGCCAGATTATTCCAGCCGGTACACAAAAATAGCTGAATTAAGGAACAGAAAGTCCGAAGGTTTTCCGCTAAAATCACTTGGATTTGTGGCCGATGACAAAGCGCGTCAGCATGAGTTCTTTTTGGAAACGGATGGCTTTTCACCACGACCGCATGTAAGAAGTAATCAGGGAACTGTGGTCAAGGCCTACTTCGAGATTGAATATCCGGATGGCACGATTGATCAACAGTTTTCCCTGCCGTTAAAAGGAAATATAGGAGGAGTTATACTGAACCCATCCAAAGCCATCGAATACTTCAAGAAGAACGAAATAAATGAATCGCACTTGTTCAATGCCTGGGGCGATGAGAAATCCTATTCCCCCAATGTGCTGCCCAGTTATATAGAACTTTCGAATGACGGGTACGATATGTGGGCTGCCGGGTTCAACTATCGTCAGGCGTTCAAAGTTCAGGAGGACCCGCCTCAATTTGATGTTTCTGCCCGCGGAAAGGTTGCATCTATCTCTGTATTCGTTTTGTATCCCAATGGCCTGACCTGGGAAGGGAAATTACCCGTCAATGAGGAAACCTCCATGGTGATCTGGTCGGATATTTTGGCGAACAAGCTAGCTGATACCAATATTAAGTCGGGCTATGTCCATTCGGAAAACTGGTGGGAGAACTACACCTCCCTGGTGTTCAATAAGGTAATGGCAAGAGGTTGTCCGCGTATCTTACATACCTGCGGGAGTACCTGTGCCGGAGGCGGGTGTTTGTGCTGATGTATGTTGTTGGTTCATAGTAATGAGGAGATTGGAATAATTGCCACAGTTCAATTCTCAAAATAAACTATCTTTAGCGGATTCCCTGAAGTCATATCTAATGGTACAACTATGAAAATATTTGTTAGCGGCTCCCTACGTAACATTGAAAAGAATCCGGAAAACTGTGAGCTTTTTGTAGAGAAGCTGGCGGAGGTCATTATGAAACGCAGGCACACCCTTCTAACGGGTTGCAGTGGAACGTTGGACAAGAAGATTGCCGAGTCGGCCGCTGCTTATCTCAATGATCGGGAGGCGAGCCAGGAACAGATACAAAGCTACATCGCCGAAGATCAGGAAAGTGAACCTGCGCACAATGTAGGTAGGATCACGCTGTCCGAACTCAAGAACTGGAACATGGAGCAGGCAGGCGCGGTGATCCCGGAGCAGATCCGGTTTGCGGATGTCACAATTTTCATCAGCGGAAGTGAAGGCACCTATCGCGGTTCCAATTTTGCCAAATGGGCCGGCAAACCCATACTGGGAATTGGTATGTTCGGCGGTGCTGGCAAGATATTAAACCGGGAGTACAGAGGTGATTTCGAAAAGAAGTACGGGCATTTAATTCATCCATTGTCCTATGATGTTTTGAACCAGATCACAAATGATATGGAAGGCTTTGCCAATGATGTGGTAGATGTATGCGAGAAACTGGCCCGATCCAGTCGTGTTTTTTGCATCATGTCGTTTAAGGACGAGTACCAGGATGTCTATGGAGTGTTTAAAGATGTATGCGAAGACAATGGTTTAACAGCGGTGAGAACCGACCATGACCCGAACCTGAATCCTATTACCGATCAGATTCTGGACGGGATCAAGCAGTCAGACTTTGTCATAGCCGATGTGAGCGAACCCAGTCCTAATGTGTTTTACGAGATCGGCTTTGCGAAGGGTATCAACCGGTCGGTGATCTTAACAGCCAAGCAGGGTACTGAACTACC